>DAOSXA010000002.1:1194109-1290251 GCA_035380245.1 Candidatus Zixiibacteriota bacterium
TGGGTGAGCCACCGATGCGCCGCACATCCCACCCGTGGACGGGTGGGCCACCGACGACTTTTTCAACACTTCCTTTCGCAGGAAAGACATTCCCCGGGGCGTGATGCGGCAGGGGCAGACCGGGAGGTCTGCCGCCCACGAAGCGGAAAAGACGTTTTGCGGGGTGCACTGCTGCTGGGGCAGACCGGGAGGTCTGCCGCCCACGAACATCCCACCCGTGGACGGGTGGGCCACCGACCGCCTTTCGCGGGAAAGACGTTTTGAGGGGTGCACTGCTGCAGGGGCAGACCGGGAGGTCTGCCGCCCACGAAACCCAGGACTGGGTGAGCCACCGGCGAATGAACGAACGCGTAAACCTTCATCAAAAAACCAAATGTGGTTGCCTTGTGCGTTTGAGTCTTTATATTCCGACCCGTACCTATGAACAGACTGCTCAATAACCTCAACGAAGCGCAGCTTCAGGCCGTAACCACGACCGAAGGCCCTCTCCTGGTAGTAGCGGGCGCCGGTTCGGGTAAAACCCGCGTCCTGACCCGACGCCTGGCATACATTTTAACCGAACGCAAAGCCGCCCCGCACGAGATTCTTGCCGTAACTTTCACCAACAAAGCCGCGGGTGAAATGAAACAGCGCGTGGCGGAACTGCTCGGGGGGGACATCCGCAGTCTTCAGGTATCGACTTTCCATTCCTTCTGTGCCCGGTTGCTGCGATCCGACGGACAACACCTCGGTTATGACTCGACCTTCACGATTTTCGATCAGGCCGATGCCCTGACCTTGCTGAAAAACTGCGTCAAGGAGTTGGGCTTCTCGACCACGCAGTTCAGCCCCAAAGCTCAACTGGGTAAAATCAGCCGGGCTAAAAATAAGCTGGTTCTGCCGAATGATTTCTCGACCAACTCCAACGGCTATTTCGAGAAGATCACGTCGCAGTTGTACGGCATGTACCAGTCCCGCCTGCGGCAGTGCAATGCGATGGATTTCGACGATCTCCTCGTTAACTCGGTGCTTCTGTTGAAAAATCACGAAGCGGTCGGGACGAAATACCGCGATCGTTTCAAATACATCCTGGTCGATGAATACCAGGACACCAACCATGTCCAGTATCTTCTGCTCAAGAATTTGGTCGGTCCGCACAAAAACATCTGCGTGGTCGGTGATGAAGACCAGTCGATTTACGGCTGGCGCGGGGCGGATATTCGCAACATCCTCGACTTCGAGCGGGATTTCCCCGGCGCCCGAACGATCAAATTGGAGCAGAACTACCGCTCGACAAAAACGATTCTGCGGGCAGCTTCATCGGTAATTAAAAACAACGAAGCGCGTAAAGACAAAACCCTTCGGACCGACAACGCCGACGGCGACAAAATCAGGCATTATCTGGTCGACAACGCCGAGGAAGAGGCAATCCGGATAGTCGATGTAATCGACAAGGAACGCGACAAGACACCGCTCAAGGAACAGGCTATTCTCTACCGTACGAACGCCCAGTCGCGACCTTTCGAAGAACAACTGCGGCGACGTTCGCTCCCCTATCAGATCGTCGGCGGGATAACCTTCTATGAACGCAAAGAAATCAAGGACCTGCTGGCCTATCTGAAGTTGATCGCAAATCCGCGGGACGAGGTTTCCTTCGGGCGAGTGATCAATTACCCCAAGCGCGGTCTCGGAGACAAATCACTCGAAGCGGTTCAGGAACGCGCCCGTGCGCATGACCTGTCTTACATGATGTATCTGCTTTCCGACAGTGCCGCGTCAGAACTGGGACGACTCTGGGGCAAGCTCGCGCCGTTCGTCAAACTGATCGAACAACAACTTACGAATAAAGACAAATTCCCGGTCGATCATATCATCCAGGACCTGGTCGAAGAACTGGGGATAATCGACCTGCTCAAAACCGAAGACGAGATTCAGGGACAGACGCGGGTGGAGAATGTCGAGGCCCTGATCGAAGGTATGAGCGACTGGTCGCGAGCCAATGAAGGGGCGACGCTGGAGGATTACCTGTCGGAGATTTCTTTGTTTACCGATCTCGATCAGTATTCGGAAATCGAGGACAAAGTCACGCTGATGACGATCCATTCCGCCAAGGGACTCGAATACGACACGGTTTACCTGGTCGGACTCGAAGAAGGCCTCTTCCCGCTCGAACGTTCGATTTCCGAACCGATGGCGCTGGAGGAAGAGCGGCGGCTGTTCTATGTCGGGGCAACGCGCGCCCGTCGGAGTCTGATGATTTCCACCGCCAGTTCCCGGTTCCGTTTCGGAGAAGTGGCCTCAACCGCTTCTCGATTCGTCGGGGAAATGGATCAATCGGTGCTCGATCGAAGAGATTTTCGTCGTCAAAGACGCTGGGAATACGAGACCTCACACCGAGCGCCTTCGCTGTTCGATAACTCGCACCGCTATCAGAGCAAAGCCAAGACCGAGGAACCGGTCGGGCTGCATTACGAATATGAAGGCCTGGAAGGGCTCCAGGTGGGGTGTGTCGTCCAGCATCCGACGTTCGGTCGCGGCCGGGTTACATCGATGGAGGGCTACGGCGAATCGCTCCGGCTGGAAATTATGTTCTCGGGAATCGGGATCAAAAAGATCATGGCCAAATACGCCCGTCTCAAGGTGATCGGATAACGGGACTGGTATCGGATTTATCGTGAACCGATTTACTCTCCGATTGTTTTAGTGGACAATTGTAGTGATTTGGGACGACCATGGAATGGTGTTTTTTCGGTAAAACATCATCCGACGGCGATTGATAAGCAAACTGCAGGGCTCGGTGAAAAGTGACTCCCCGGTGCCCGGCAGTTCTTTTGGAATAGAAGGATACGGATATGGACATTGTCCGGGCGATAACCGGAATGAATCCCGTTCTGCAAGCGCTCCTTGCGACAATTTTTACCTGGTTCATGACCGCTCTCGGAGCCGCCGGAGTATTTCTGCAGAAGGAGCCGAGTCGCCGGACACTCGACATGATGCTTGGCTTCGCGGCCGGTGTCATGATTGCCGCCTCTTATTGGTCGTTGCTGGCTCCGGCGATAGAAATGTCCGAGGGCGGCTCGCTACCGGCCTGGGTTCCGGCTACCTCCGGTTTTCTGCTCGGAGCGTTCAGCCTCCGCCTGGCGGATAAAGTCATTCCGCACATGCACCCCAAATTGCTGGGAGGCGGTAAAGATCATATTGAGGGTGTTAAAACCAGTTGGCATCGTTCGATTTTGCTGGTGGCCGCGATAACGCTGCACAACATCCCGGAAGGTCTCGCTGTGGGAGTAGCGTTTGGTGCGGTCGGAGCTGGTTTGGAGTCGGCCGATCTGGCCGGGGCGGTGGCGCTGGCGATCGGTATCGGCATCCAGAATTTTCCCGAGGGTCTTGCCGTCTCGGTGCCTTTGCGCCGTGAGGGAATCACTCGCATGAGAGCTTTCTGGTACGGGCAGTTGTCCGGAATCGTGGAACCGATGGCAGGCGTGTTGGGAGCGGCACTCGTTCTTATAGCCAAACCTATTCTCCCCTACGCTCTCGCTTACGCCGCTGGCGCGATGATTTTCGTGGTAGTCGAGGAGTTGGTGCCGGAGTCCCAGACCAGCGGCCATTCGCACGCTGCCACGATGGGAGCCATGATCGGCTTCGCGGTGATGATGACCCTGGACGTGGCGCTGGGGTAGGCGTACACCGAAACAACCGGGAACCGGGACCAATCGGGATTGTTTAAGCGTCTGAAAAAAGACTCGAGAGGATATGAATTGATTTCAAGACAAAAGAAAACAACCGGCGTATCGGGACAACGTCGCCGCAAACAAATAATAAAACAGATTCTGACAGAGCGAGATTTTTCCAAAATCGAAACCATAACGGCCGAAGACCCGAATGTGTTACGCGCTCTAGCCGGATTGCTTTTCGATAATGATCGGTTGGCCTGCTGGCAGGCAATCGAGGCGCTGGGCTTTGCTGCCTCGGTACAAGCCAAAACCGACTTGGAAAAAGTTCGCCGGTTGATCCGCAGCCAGTTCTGGCACATGAATGATGAATCCGGCAATATTGGCTGGTTTGCGGCCGAAGCGATCGGCGAAACGATTCACGCCGTCCCGGAGCTGGCCGATGAGTTCGGCGGGATGCTGCCGGCGTTTTTCATCGAAGAGCCGTTCGAGCAGGGCGCTCACTGGGCGGTGGCCCGGATTGCGGCAGTGCGACCGGACATCTACAAACCGATGATGCCGCTGATCACGAAATCGCTGGCGGCGGACGATCCGCATATACGGTTGTACACACTCTGGGTGCTGCGCGAGTTAGGCATCAAGTTCATCAAGGGAACGATTCGCGAGTTGGAGCCGGACGACGCTCCGGTCAGCTTCTACAGCTTCGAAACCGGGCAAATGGTCGACTCGACGGTCGGGGCCGAAGCCACGAAAATACTTACCAATTCCTGATTGCTAAATTTCTTTTCCCGACATACAAAAGCGGGAGCCCGGTGAGGCATCCCGCTTTTTTTGATATCGGTATGGTCTGCAAAGACTATTTCTTCGGGATTTTCCCCTTGGCCTTCAGCTCCGACTCCTTGGTCGCCATGACCACGTCGTTAACCTTCATGGTTTTCTCGCCGAACAGGGCAAAACGCAGCCAGCGGAAGCCGAACTTGAGCAGCTCGACGTCGTCTTCTTTGATCTTCTTCAGAACATCCTCTTCGACCACGAACTTTTTGAGGAAGGTACTCTCGAAAACGAACTCCCGGAATTTGTCGAGGTTGTAGGCAGCCGTGAAAAACATCTCGATCTTCTGCGGCGGAAAGGTGTTGCCGTGCTGCAGATACGGATGCAGGGTGAGGTCTTTCCACATTTCGCCGATCTCGTTGTAATCATGGATGCCCTGGCCATCGAGCCAGCCCTTGAGCGTCTGCTTTTTGGACTCGCCGAATCCCTTACAGATTTTCTCCTGAAGCAGGAAGTAAAATTCCTTCTGGAGGGGACCCTGGAGGTCGCCGGCGGGTGAGGCCAGACCGACCGGGTACATACGGCAGGCCCAGGGTCGGTCTTCATAGACGCCGCAACCCTTCTCGGTCACGAAATGGCAGCTCTTCTTTTCGTTTTCCTGCATTTTAAGGAGAACGACCGGAAAAGCGATGTTCTTATCGAACGGGATAATGGTGTACTTGGACAGAAATTCTTCCGAGGTGATCCCCAGCCTGTTCTTGAGCCTGAGGATGTCGTAGGGAGTCAGGAAGATGTTGACATCCGCACAGCACTGATTGAAACAGGCAACGCCGGGATGACAGGAGAACTGAAACTCAGTGTCCATCTCGAGGCGCGGGAATTCTTTGGGATCCTTGAGAATAGCTTCTTTGAGATTTTCTAATTCGCGCATGGTACTGATTTACTCCCAGACAATTCTGTCTTTGAGGGCCTCCGGCGACCAGACCGGCAAAGGTCCGCTCTGGCCCGTCTCCGGGTCATACCGATGGCGGTAAGAGACGTTCTGCTGGTACTGCTCTCTCATCCAGTCCCAGCCTTTCTTATAATAGGGGCATTCATCGTTGAAACAGACCAGGTGTGGATGCACGCCCCAGCCGGCCTCCACGGGCGGCTTCCATTTGAGCATCTTCTTGCCGCAGTATGGGCAAAGGGTTTTATCTTCGTTTTTATCCATGGTACGTTTATCACCTGTTAGTCGTTAACTCGTAGCCTTATACCGATATCGTTTATTTGCTGTCCCGTCAAATTAAAATCCTCCGGGCTTTGGCCCGGAGGATTTTATTATCAAACAAAAAGCACTTCCGCTTATTCGGTAATGCGAATGATGTCGCGTTTCATCATTTCCCATTCACCGTTGTCCGGATTCCAGCGGCAGTTGGCGAAGACTTCCCAGTCTTCCTTCATGCTCGGGCAATCCGTCCGGAAGTAGTAACCCGGCCAGCGGGTCTCTTCACGGAAGAGGATCGTGCGAATGTGAGCTTCGGCCTGCCACATACGATGGATGTTCTCATGGCAGCGCATCAGCTCGTGCAGGCTGGCAGCACCCAGCTTAACCGAATCTTCCTTAAGGAAGGTCAGGAGCTCGAGGCCCTTTTCCAACAGAACGTTGGAGGTCTTGAACTGACTGGACACACCACCGGCGTACTCATCCATCAACTTCTGCAGACGGAACATGAACTGCTTCGGACGGATGTAGTTCGGGTTGGTGTCGGGGTCGGTCGAGGCCTTCTGATTCTCAGCAAAGAGATCCAGCGGTTGCAGGATGGTCTTCTTGAGTTCTTCGACCTTGGCCATGTCGACCTTCGGCTCTTCGTTGTTCTCAACGACGTACTTACAGGCAGCCTTGGCGGCAATACGACCCTCGGTCAGTGAACCGGAGGAGAACTTGTGCGAGGAGGCACCGGAGGCGTCGCCGGCGGCGAACATACCCTTGACGGTAGTCATGTTGGTGTAACCCCAGAAGTAATCCTTCGGAGCGAGGTCTTCGGGACCCGAGACCCAGGCGCCGGAAGCACCGGAGTGGGAACCGATGAAGTACGGCTCACAGGCCGCGATCTCGGACGGCTTCTCTTCCGGAGCGGTGTTGGTGGCCGCCCAGAGAATAGCCTGCGAGATGGTCATATCGAGGAAGTCTTCCCAAGCTTCGTTCTCGAGTTCTTTCATTCTCTTCTTGAACTCTTTGGGATCATCCTTATGAGCGGCGGCGATGTTGGCAATGGCCTCTTCCGTACGCATGTAGATAGGACCCTTGCCGTCCATGACGTCAAGCATCATGAGCCAGTTACGGAGGTTGGCCGGAACCGGCTTCACCAGACCGTACGGCTGCCACTTCTGCAGTTCCTCGGCATTGGTCTGCATGTAGTTCTCACCCAGGCCGTTGGTGGCACGGGACTTGAACAGCAGGAACCAGGCGCCGACCGGACCGTAGGCATCCTTAAAGCGCACCGGGATGAAGCGGACTTCCTGACAGGTCATCTCAGCACCGGCCTTCAGGGTGAAATAGGCGGATGCGCCGGAGTTGAACGGCGGGTACCAGGAACGACCCAGACCTTCACCGGTCGAACGCGGCTTGAAGATGTGCACCGCGCCACCCATCATGACCAGCACGGCTTTCGCCTTGAAAACGTAGAACTTGTTCTCACGAACGGAGAAACCTACGGCGCCAACGCACTTGTTGCCGTCCATAAGAGGCTCGGTCAGGAAAACACGCTCGTAAATGTTGTCGGAACCGACGGCGTTCTTAGCAGCTTCGGCAACGATGATCTTGTAGGATTCACCGTTGATCATGAGCTGCCAGCGACCTTCGTGAACGTAATTGCCTTCGGCATCCTTCCAGATCGGCAGACCCCACTTCTCGAAGAGATGGACGGTACCGTCGACGTGGCGAGCGATCGAGGCAACCAGGTCTTCACGGGTGATACCCATCAGATCCTGGCGGACGTAGTCGATGTAATCCTTAATGGTGTTCTTTCCACCACAGACGTCGACATACTGGTTGATAGCGGACAGACCCATCGCAACCGCACCGGAGCGGTCCATGGCAGCCTTATCCACGACGGTGACCTTCAGGCCGTTTTTCTTGGCCCAATAGGCAGCTTCGACGGCAGCGCCGCAAGCGGCCATACCACCACCGGCTATAAGAACATCGGTGGAGACTTCGACAGTTTCAAAGTTCGGCATTTATCTCCTACCTTTCTTACTTAACGCCCGGCAGATTATCACACTTGGTACAAGTCGGCTCGCCCATCAGCAACTGATCTTTGAGATCATCCGGTGACGCAAAACCGCCGTCCGGCACCGCGGAACCTTCCGGGGTGGTACGGATCGGGAACTTGAACCGCTTCAGCATGCCATTACGGAACTTCACTGTCCACATAATGGTGTCCGTGGAACGCATCGGCGTAACGCTGGCGCCGAGCGGGACGAAGTCGGCGTAGCCGCGGACTTCAATGGCCTGCGTCGGGCAAATCTTGACGCAGCACATGCATTCCCAGCACATTTCCGGAGCCTGGTTGTAGGCCTTCATCAGGTCCTTGTTGAGAACCATCAGGTCGTTCGGACAAATGTACTGGCAAGCCGTCTTGTCAAGTGCCTTGCAGCCATCGCACTTTTCGGGATTCACAAAACTTGGCATTAATTCCTCCTAATTGGAAAATGCTTACGGCTTATGTAATCGCTTCTTATATCGTTTATTACTTCTTACTTCTTTTTCACATCACCGGTCGCCGCACCGTGCAGCTTGACCTCGACCTTGTCCTCATCCTTCAGACTGGCGTAGTACTCGCGCAGAATAGCGAGGACTTCGGGACGGCTGAATTCGGCCGGGACATCGCCGCCCTCGGAGAGAGCCTTGCGCAGAGCCGTACCGGACAGGAACAAACGGTCTTCTTTACCGTGCGGGCAGGTCTTCATCGATGCCATACCCTGGCACTTGTAGCAGTAGAAGGTCCAGTCGATCGGGAGCATCTTGCACTTCAGGGCGCCGTCCGGCAGCTTGTGGAAGATTTCCTGAGCGTCGAACGGTCCATAATAGTCACCGACACCGGCGTGGTCGCGGCCGATGATCATGTGGGTGCAGCCGAAGTTCTGGCGGAACACGGCATGCAGGAGGCCTTCACGCGGACCGGCATAGCGCATATCGAGCGGATAACCGCCGGTGAGTACGCGCTCTTTAACGAAATACAGGTCGGTCAGGGTGTTGATGCACTTCACGCGGACGTCGGCCGGAATGTCGCCCGGCTTCAGCTTGCCGACCAACTGGTGAATGTACAGGCCGTCGGAAACTTCGCTGGCGATCTTGGCCAGGTATTCATGCGAACGGTGCATCGGGTTACGCAGCTGCAGAGCGGCCACGGTCTTCCAACCACGCTTCTCGAACTCCGCACGGCTCTCGGCCGGACGCTGATAAACATCGCCGAATTCTTTCGGGAAATAGCTCTCGGAAAGAACCTTCACCGGACCGGCGATATTCCATGCCTTCTGGGCTTTGACCACCTTCACACCGGGGTGATCATCATCGGCCGTACCGAAAACATGCTTGCACTCGAATTCCTTATCGATCTGATAGCTCTCGGTCACCTTCATGGTGCCCATGATCTCGTTCGTTTCGCCGGAAATGAGGCAGATATCGGTGCCGGCGGCGATCTTCTCATCGTGAGACAGAGTAACCGGGATCGGCCAGAAAATGCCGTTGGCCATGGTCATCTTTTCGCAGACACCCTTCCAGTCGGCTTCGCCCATGAAACCTTCCAGCGGGGTAAAACCGCCGATACCCATCATGATAAGGTCGCCGGTCTCGCGGGTGGTCATGACCACTTTGGGAAGCCCCTCGGCGCGCTTAAGTTCCGCTTCGCGCTCTTTGCCTTCCAGCAGCAAGATCTTCAGTGTATCGCTGCCATGTGGTGGAATGAGATTAGACATAGTTAAACCTAACCGTTGGTTTATTGTTTATAATTCCTACTGATCCTATCGTCTTTTCCATGCGATATTTGTGCCTTTTTTCACAAGCACATCACTATATCTTTTAGGGGTGTTGGCTGTTTGGATGCACTTCGCCCCATACACATTGAGGACTAATAGTAATTTTTTTCACAAGGTCTGTCAAGCGGTTTTAGGCGGAAATCTTACATTTTTCGGCATTTTTCGTGATCGTCAACAAATTATTGTTATTTTTATTATGTTGGTTTCCAATTACTTACAAATCGAGACCGACGAAAGCCGAATTCTCCCCACGACAACCCTCAACAAGTCTTGCTTTATAAAAAGTTTAGGTATACTTCTGAGTATACTTTATCATTGGCAAGTCCTCTAGGAAGCTCCCTTTTGATACCCGGAAGAGACCATATCACGAAAAAAAAGCTATAGTTTTTTTTGCAATTAATACATCCGGAGTGCACATTTTCAGGATTCAGCAGTGAATAATCATACCGGGCCCGGATTTTCAAAGGAATATGTTTTTTTTGGCTATTAAAATTAACGATATACATATTGCCGGAGGACCTCAGATATTTACTCGGAGCCTGCCCTATTGCAATGCAAGGCAATGCCTTATATGGCAACAAAGAAGGCTGCGAGAATCTGGAAGTCCGACTAACATTGTGAAAAAAATAACAACAAAGGCCTTGACAGCATTGACGGGCAGAGCTATTTTTTTGCCCGTATGGCCTTCCCCGCTCCCAAGGGGTGGCGAGTGTCTATATTAACCGAAGGAGTTGCTCTATGGCCGAGAGGCAAACAGTGCAGCCGGACTTGGATTTCATACGAGAAATCCGTGCGGCCGGCGGCGACACGCTCAACAAGTGTTACCAATGCGCTACTTGTTCCACTGTCTGCAATCTGTCACCGGCGAATCAGCCTTTCCCCCGCAAGGAGATGATCTGGGCGCAATGGGGAATGGCCGACAAGCTGGTTAATGATCCGGATATCTGGGCTTGTTTTCAATGCAATGACTGCACCATCCACTGCCCTCGTGAAGCCCGACCGGGTGATGTCCTGGCGGCGGTGCGGACATTCGCTTATCGCAACTTCTCGTTCCCGTCGTTCATGGGGAAAGCACTGGCTAAACCGTCGGCACTGCCGGTTCTCCTGGCGATTCCGGCGATTATCCTGCTGGCTTGTATTTTCATCTTCGCGCCGCATACGGAAACCGGCGAGTACGTGTTCATGACCAGCAATGTGATCGACTACAATTTCTTCCTGCCGCACAGCTCGGTCGATGCTTTGTTCGTATTCGGCAACATCCTTATCTTTATCTTTGCCGCGGTTGGTTTCCTGCGTTTCTGGAAAGGTCTCAAACGGCCTGATGATGAAATCAAGGTCGGTTTCATCCCGGCGTTCATTCAGGTGTTTTTCGAGACGCTGAGTCATAAGCGTTTCAACATGTGCGAGACCAACAAACCGCGCACAATCGGCCACATGCTGTTGCTTTTTGGATTTATCGGCGCCATGTTCACCACCGGGGCGGTTTTCGTTTTCATCTTTATTCCCCACTACCTCAACTTGCTGGGTCTGGAAAGCCTTCATTCCTGGTTCAATCTGCCGATTGATCTGCCCAATCCCGTCAAGATCCTCGGCGTCCTCAGCGGTGTAGCACTTATGCTGGGCGGTATTTTGCTGATCGTTCGTCGCTGGACCAGCCGTGATATTGTCGGCGCCAACGGTTATGCCGACTACCTGTTTTTGTATATAATGACCATCGTCGGTCTGACCGGGATGCTCTCCTGGGTCACCCGTCTGATAGGGATACCGATGCTGGCTTATGTAAATTATTTCATCCACATGCTGTCGGTCTTTTTCCTGCTGTGGTATATGCCCTATTCCAAATTCGCCCACATGATTTACCGGACGTTGGGATTGGTGTATGCGCGGCAGATCGGACGTCAGCCAAGGTAAGTTTTTGATCGGGGGCTGCCTCAAAAACGGACCAATCAGGGAACATTCCCGACACTGCGATGTTCAGGAACCTGATACTTGGTTGGAACACTAGTTTCAGAACGTTGAGAGGATATAAAACAAGGAGATCAAAAGATGTCTACGAAAGAGATCCAAGACGCCATCGTTAACAACATGAGGCGCTGGCAGAAAGTCGAGAACGCTTCGGTGGCCTCGACCGGAGCCGTTATCGAAAATACCGACAATCCGGTCGTGCGTTTGATTATGGAAGTGATCCAGCGGGATTCTCAGTTCCATTACCGGGTTCAGGATTTGATTGCCGATAGTCTTACTACCAAAACTATCACCCTCAATCCGGACGAACTGGCCAAGGTCTGGGGGATGATCGAGAAGCATATCGCTCTCGAAAAGAAAACGGTCGAGTTGGCCGAAGAGGCCATGGCCTCTCTCAAGGGCAAGAAGATGGTGGTGCAGGAGTATCTGCTCGACTATCTGCTGACCGATGAGGAAAAGCACAACAAGGTGCTGGCCACGCTTGAGAAGATCAAGAAGGGGATGTACCCGTACGGTTGATCTCGACGATCATTGATGATTTTATAAAGGGCGTCGCACGACGCCCTTTTTTTGTGGGTAAGTTGGCAGTGGGTCTCCGATGACACGCCCACCCGAGAAACGTCTTTACCGCGAAAGCGGGAATCCATCTTCATTTTTAAGGTGCCCCACCCCTCGGGTGGGAAGTTTACAACGTTGTCAGGTGTTATACTCACGGTACACACAAGGACATCTGCCACCCACGAACGGCGCAAGGGACGAAGATAGGCTACTGCTTTCGCAGGAGCGACGTGATTCGGGTGAAGTCTTCGTGTACAAACAGGACATAGTCCGTAAGTCCCACCCGAGGGGTGGGGCACCAAGGCTAGTCGAAAGGCCGTGCTATTTCTCGGACTCGAGGAAATGTTCGACGCCTCGGAGTGTCGCCTCAAGGTGCTCTTCGCCGTGCGAGAGCGAGACGAACCAGGCCTCATAGCCCGAAGGCGGCAGAAAAACACCGGAGTCAAGCATGGCTCGATGGAAACGGGCGTACTTGTCCATATCGGAACGCCCGGCCGAGGCAAAATCGACAACATCCTCATCGGTGAAAAAGATCGTAAACAGCCCCTCGACCAGATTGATCCGAACGTTGCAACCGGCCTGCTCGAACAGCGCGGCCATCTGCCTGGTCAGCTTCTCCGAGAAATGCTTGAGATACTCATAGACGGTCTGATTGTTCAGGTTGCGCAGCATGGCAATGCCGGCCGCGGTTGAAAGCGGGTTGCCGGACAAAGTCCCGGCCTGATAAACCGATCCGAGCGGAGCCAACTGGTCCATCAGAGACAACCGGCCGCCCACACCGCCGATAGGTAAACCGCCGCCGAGAATTTTTCCCAGGCAGACCAGGTCCGGAATAATCCGGAAATAACCGGCCGCTCCGGCGGGAGACAGGCGGAAACCGGTAATGACCTCGTCGAAGATCAGGACGGCGCCGTGTTTTTTGGTCAGATCGCGCAGCAATTTGAGAAATTCCGGCTGCGGCGGGATAACCCCCATGTTGGCGGCCACCGGTTCGACAATCACCCCGGCGATCTCGCTCCCGTATTTTTCAAAGCACTCACGCACCGCTTCAAGATCATTGTACGGCAGCGAAAGAGTGGTTTGCGTAACGGTTTCCGGCACACCGCCGCTCGCGGGCAAAGAGCCGGTAGCCAATCCACTCCCGGCCTTGACCAGAAACATGTCGGAATGACCGTGATAACCGCCGTCGAATTTTACGATAATTTTCCGGCCGGTAGCGCCGCGAGCGATGCGGGCCGCCGTCATGCAGGCTTCGGTCCCCGAAGACACCAGCCGCAGCTTCTGAATCCAGGGCATGCGTTCGGAAACCAGATCGGCCAGTTCCAACTCGGCTTTGGTCGGCACTCCGAACGATGTCCCCTTATCGACAGCATTCTTGACTGCCTGGAGAATCGACGGGTGGGCATGACCGAGAATCAACGGCCCCCAGGACATGACATAGTCGACATAACGGTTGCCGTCAATATCGAACAGCCAGGCGCCCTGACCGTGGTCGGCAATGAACGGACTGCCGCCGACCGAACCAAAAGCACGCACGGGACTGTTCACCCCGCCGGGGATCAATTCGGTCGAGGCGGTGAAGACTTTACGGGAGTTATCGGTATTGTAGGGCATTCCGTCTTCCTATTCAGAGAGCCAGCGGGCCGCATCGAGAGCATGATAAGTAATAATGATATCCGCCCCGGCCCGTTTGATCGAGGTCAGGATTTCCATGACCAGTTTCTTCTCATCCACCGCTCCGATACCGGCCGCCGCTTTTACCATCGCGTATTCACCCGAGACGTTGTAAGCGGCCAGGGGCTGCTCGAACTCCTGACGGGCGCGATGGATCACATCCAGATAAGACAGCGCCGGTTTGATCATGACAATATCGGCCCCCTCGTCCACATCGAGGTCGATCTCACGCAAGGCCTCGCGCCAGTTGGCCGGGTCCATCTGGTAGCCTTTGCGGTCGCCGAAACGAGGGGCGGAGTCAACCGCTTCGCGAAACGGTCCGTAGAATGCGGAGCAGTATTTGGCCGAATAGGCCATAATGGCGCGGTCGCTGAAGCCGTTGTCGTCGAGCGCCTCACGGATAAACGCCACGCGGCCGTCCATCATATCCGACGGGGCTACGATATCGGCGCCGGCCCGGGTGTGACTGAGCGCTTGCTCGGCCAGAATTTCGAGGGTGGCGTCGTTGTCGACCTCGTTGTTCTTGACAACACCGCAATGGCCGTGATCGGTGTATTCACAAAGGCAGACATCGGTAATAACCAGAATCTCCGGGCAGCGCACTTTGATAGCACGCACCGCCCGCTGGACAATACCGTCGTCGTCGAGCGATGCCGAACCGGTAGCGTCTTTGTCGGTCGGCGTCCCGAACAGAATGACCGCCGGGATGCCAAGATCATAGGCAATGCGAGCCTCATCGGCAGCGCGGTCGACCGGCAGATTACTGATGCCCGGCATGGATGAGATCGGCGTGGGAGCAGTCACCAGATCGCTGACAAAGAGCGGATAAACCAGATTATCCGGACTGATTCGAGTCTCCCGCACGAGGCGACGAATAGCCTCGGTGCGACGAAGACGACGGGGGCGGTGGAAGGGTGATTCCATCTTCGTTATCCCTGCTTCTCTTTGGTAAAGTAGCTGACTAAAGCCTCAATGACACCCGGTAATGAATGTTCGGCCGCCTCGACCGTAACCTTGAGACCGTACGATTCGATCATGGCCGAGGTTGACGGTCCGATCGAGACAAGAACAGCTTTCTCAGTCAGTCGAGCTAGCTCGCCGACAGAGAATTTCTGAACGAGCCCTTCGGCCGTCGAGCCGGAGGAGAACAGAATCACATCGGGCGGGAAGTCAAACAAGCGGTTACGATATTCATCGGGCCATTCCGGATGATATGTATGGTAAACCTCGAGCGGCAACACCGAAGCACCGGCCGCGGTCAAGGTGTCGTAAACGGTATTATCAGAAAGATTCCCCTGCACCCGTACGACCTCGGCGCCGGCCAGGGAATAGGTCTCGCATAACTCCGACGCCAGTCGCGCGACGGTAGCTTTGGTCGGAATGAAATCGGCAGTAAGAGCATGTTCGCGCAAGGCACGAGCCGTGCCGTAACCGACCGCGGCGATGCGGTAAGCTGCCAGGTGGCGGACATCGCCGACCTTCTCAGCCAGTTGACGCATGAAATAGCGAACGCCGTTTTCACTCGTGAACAACAGCCAGCGATGCGATCCGGAGAGACGTTTTATTTTGCTCCAGGCGTTGTCATCGACCACCTCACGAGTGGCAATAGTCGGATACGGAAGGACTTCCGCGCCTAGTTCACGCAACTCATGATAAACCGAACCGGCCTGATCGGCCGGGCGCAGCACCATTACACGCAAGCCCGAAAGAGCTTTGCCGCCGTACCAGTCCAGGGTGCTGTGAAGCTCCACGGTCTCACCGATCATGAACAACGCGGGAGGTCGAATGGATTCTTGTTGAACCAGATCCGGCAGCGTTCCCAGCGTTCCGATTACACGACGCTGGGTCGGCAGCGTTCCGCGTTCAATAATCGCGGCGGGGCGATCAGGCGACATGCCGCCGTCAATAAGCTGACTCACGATCCCGGCCACTTCGCCGACGCCCATGTAAATCACGAGCGTGCCGTTTTTCAGGCGGGCGAGGTCATCCCACGGTACGGAAGAAACATCCTTGTCTTTAGCCTTATGGCCGGTAGCGAAAGTTACCAGCGAGGCACGCGTGCGATCGGTACAGGGGATGCCGGTGCAGGCTGCGGCCCCGATGGCGGCAGTAATACCGGGAATAATTTCGTAAACGATTCCGTGTTGCTTAAGATAAGCGGCCTCTTCCCCACCGCGCCCGAAGATCAGCGGATCGGCGCCTTTGAGCCGTACGACCGTTTTGCCTTCACGGGCAAGCTGAACCAGGAGAGCGTTTATTTCATCCTGAGGAAGGGCGTGGTCGGAGGCCTTCTTGCCGACATAGATCAACGCCGTTTCGGGTGGCAGAGAAATAATTAACTCCGGCGGGATCAGATTGTCGTAGACCACGGTGTCGGCCGACTCCAACAGGCGCTGACCGCGTACGGAGATAAGCTCCGGATCACCCGGACCGGCGCCCACGAGATACACTTTTCCGACATCGTTCTGTTCGGCGGTCATCGTTCCATCAACTCTCTGGCCCCCTGTTCGATCAGGTCCGCAGCCACTTGCCGGGCGAGGTTCTGCTCGGTTTGTCCGGATTCCGCCTCGGCAAAGGCATGAAGTCTGGTTTTGCCTGATTTGTCAAGTACGACGGCATCGAGCAAAAGCCGGTCGTTCTCGAAACGGGCATGGCATCCGACGGCAGCGGCACAACCGGCATTCAATTCGGATAGTAGATTGCGTTCGACAGCGAGACAAACACGGGCTTCGGGGTCGTCGATGAGGGCGGCATCGCGAAGGATGATGCCGTTGTCGGCTCGCGCCTGAACCAGCAGAAATCCCTGGCCGCCGGCCGGAAGAAAGGTCGATAAATCGAACAAGTCGGCAATGCGCTCGGTCAAACCGAGTCGAGTCAGTCCGGCTCGGGCCATGATTAAGGCATCGTATTGGCCGTCATCGAGTTTGGCGAGCCGGGTTTCGACATTGCCGCGAATCTCCTTGATCCGTAAATCGGGGCGAACATGCAACAATTGCGCGGCGCGGCGCGGTGAACCGGTACCGATCACGGCGCCCTCAGGAAGATATGCGAAGGTCGTTCCTGAATTGGCGACCAGGGCATCTTCCACGGGTGCTCGCGGCGGAACAGCAGCCGTCACAAGTCCTTCAGGCATAACCGAAGGGAGATCCTTGGCGCTATGGACAACGAGATCAAAACGCCCCTCGAACAAGTCAGCCTCAAGTTGACGCGTAAACACTCCCGGCTCCGGCATCTGCGAGAGCGCGGTGGTGCGATCCCGGTCTCCTTTCGAGATCACCTTAACCAGCTCGATCGTAACATCTCCCAACGCCTCAGTCAGAAGCTCACTGACGATACTTGACTGAACCAGGGCGAGACGGCTGGCCCGGGTACCGATTTTAATCCGGCGCGGCATGATTATATTCGTTCAGGATCAGTCACCGGCCTTGAGCCAGTCGCGAAGAATCTCCTGAACCTGTTCATCCTTAGGATTCTCTTTCAAAAGGTCTTTCCAGTCGGCGTTGAGAAACATGCCGAAACATTTCAGCCGGGCTTCCTGATCGTCAGGTCCATCGGCGTGTATCATTTCGCGAAACTGAACGGCATATTTAGCGATACGGGTCCAACGGTCCGGGAATATGTCGTCCATAATCAAACGCAGATAACCGGAAAGGTAGGGTGCTTTGCCGTCGGTCGAGATCGCCACGGTTAACGGCCCGCGCCGGGTTACGGCCGGCATGATGACATCGCACAACTCCGGCTGGTCGACCACGTTGACCGGCACCCCGGCAGCGATCGCTTCCTCGTACACCTGCTTGTTGACCGCCTGGTCGTCAGCCGATGAAATCACCAGGCCGAATCCTTTTACGTCGCCGGCCTGATACGGACGCTTTTCCAGCGTTACCTTCTTGCGCGAATGGTAGTATTCGATTTTCTCGACCACCTCCGGCGCAATGACGGTGATAGTGCTCTCGAATTCGAGGAGCGTGTTGATCTTCCGCAGGGCCACTTTGCCGCCGCCGACGACAAGACACTTGCGCCTCTTGAGCGAGAGCCCCACCGGGAGGTATTCGTTCATGACCTTCCTTTCTTTCCGTTTTCACCCTGCTCCGAGACTCGATATTTAACCTGGGCCATTTTATGCGCCATACGCTCGGCCGCTTCACGAACGGCGCGATGATACTGCGACGGCAACAAGTTGAAAATGGGAGCCAGTTCCTGATCCTTAATCGCCTCGAATTTCTCGGACAGGCTGTCGTATGTAAATTCGTGCTTAATATGATCGTACCAATAGGCGAACTCCTGGAGCCGCTCGGCGATAATCGCCTCGGCATTGGGAATCGCCGCCGCCCGCTCGCTCTGACGCTGGTCAACGAACGCCTGAACATCTTCCATGTCAAGCAGCTTCAAACCGGGATGGAACTCCCCGGACACTTCGACATCGCGCGGAATAGCAATATCCATAACGGTCAACTGCTTGTCGGGCATATCCGTGAATAAGTCGTTGAGCATCTTACGCGTTACAATCGGCTGCTCGCTGCCGGTGCTGGTAAAGACGATATCCGCTTCGCGCAGCAGAGCGGGAAGTTCATCCAATCCATGACCGGAGCCCTTGAATTTCGCGGCAAGGTCTATCGCTTTCTCGGGCGTGCGATTGGCGAAAACGAGCTTTTTGTGATGCAGTTTACGCCAGCTTGAAGCGGCCAGGCTGATCATGCGGTTGACACCGATGAACAACACGGTAGGACGAGTCGATAAATCGAGCCCGGAACGCAGCAGCTCTATTGCCGCCGAGCTAACCGAGCAAGCCCCCCGGCCCATTTCGGTATCGGTGCGAACCTGTTTTCCCACCCGGAACGCCTGGTGAAAAACACGATGGAGTATTTTTCCGGTCATTTTCACCCGACACGACGAGCTATAGGCCTCTTTTACCTGTCCGAATATCTGATTCTCACCGAGGACCATCGAATCGATCCCGGCGCACACCCGAAAGAGGTGACGGGCAACATGTTTCCCTTTACGCTGGTAAAAGCATTCTTCCAGACGTGCGATATCGATTCCCCGGTATTCCTGGTAGAATTGACAGAGGAGATCGAAGGGATCTCTTTTACGGGGACCGACAAAACAGAATTCGACGCGGTTACAGGTGGAAATAATTACGGCCTCAACGACGCCGTCGATCAAACCGAATTTCTCCAGCGCTTCGGCCGCATCTTCGGGGCCGATTTGCAGAGGTTCACGTTGTTCGACCGTCGAGGTCTTATGATTGATGCCGCAGAGAACTAAGCGCCATTCCGTCATCGTCTCACGAATTCCTCAATCTTATCCGGCCAGCTGGCGCTTCAGCATCGAAGCACCGCCGCCGACAATTCGTAGTCGGTTAAAGCCCGCCTTTTTCAGAATGACCGCCGCCTGATAGGATCGCGGTCCGCGCTGGCAAATAACCGCAATTTCCCGCTCCGGGTCAAGCTCTCCGATGCGTTCGGCCAAATCCTCGAGCGGGATTTTATGAATACCTGCAAACAGATCGGGATTGAGCGGCAGGGGGTCGGTTTCGACTTCGGTGTTCGTTCGGACATCAAGAAGAACCGGCTTGCCCTCGGCTATCGTCGCCTCCGACGGGAGTGTAAATCCAAAGCCGCGTTGCTGCGCTTCAGCCATTGAGGCTAACTGATGCAGGGGATCGAGTGCCTCGGAGTAAGGCGGTGCATAGCCATGCTCGAACTCCAGCAAATCGGCCACGGTCGCCTTGCGCCCCAGGTATGATGAAAAAACATCGACACGACGACAGATATTCCCCGGACCGGCCACCTGAATACCGAGCAGTTGCATATTGTCGGGACAATAAACCATTTTTGCCGTGAAGAATGAACTCTCGGGATAAAATTCAGGTTTGTCACCGAACGTTCCCCATACCGCGGCAGCATTCAGACCGGCCCGCTTAGCGGCTTCTTCGCTGAGACCCACGGCGCCGACGTTGACGTCGAACACTTTCACCAGAAAGGCCCCTAATACACCCGGAAAACGGCTGTTGCCGTCGGTGATATGGTCGGCGATAACTCGTCCGTGGCGATTGGCCAGCGAACCCATCGGCAAAAACAACGGCTGTCCGGTGAGAATATGGACCGACTCGACACAATCGCCGCCGGCGTAAATACATGGATCACTGGTCTGCATATACTCATTTACGGCAATACCGCGACTGGGACCGATTTCGAGTCCACAGTCAACGGCCAAATCGGTGGCAGGATGCACACCGACACACAGGAAAACGTAATCAACCGTGACCGGTTCCAAACCGGTAACGTGCAGGGTCAGGTGTTCTCCGTCTTTGACGATTCTTTCCACTCCGGCGCCGGTGTGAACCGCTACCCCCTGGCGCTTCATCTCGGCTTCGGCCAACAACGCCATTTCCGGATCGAGAGCATACGGCAACACCTGCCCCTCACGCTCGATCAGGGTCGTTTCGATCCCCCAGAGCCCGGCGGCCGCCTCGGCTAACTCGCAACCGATAAAACCGCCGCCGATAATAGCGACGCTTCCGATTTGACCGGTTTCAGCCAGTTTGCGGAAATGGATGGCATCATCGGGGCGCGTGAAATTGCGCACACAGTCGTCTTCCGGGATTTCGAACGGGGCTTTATTCGGCGTTGCCCCGGTGGCCAGCACCAGATATTCATAGCCGTGAACAATCTCGCGGTTTTCTTCGAGAAGTTTCACCCTCACGGTCTTAGCTTTGCGGTCGATTGCGATTACTTCGGCGGACGGCACGGCCGTGAAACCACGAGTGGCGGCGAACCATTTCTCATCGCGAACAACGCCGTATGCCGTTTTCATTAACTCGTTGAAACTGCCGACATCGCCGGAGGCAAAATACGGCATACCGCAGGAACCGTAGGAAAAGAGCTTTTCCTTTTGAAAAAGGGTGACGGTGACGTCGAGACGCCGACGCATAAGCGCTGCCGCAGCCTTGGGTCCACAGGCAACACCACCCACAACCACTATGTCTGATTTGTCGTTCATTTTACCTTTTCACACAGAAAGATACGGGGTTGCCCATCGGCAACCCCACGCATATAGTTCATGATCACTCCGTTTCCGGAGTCAATCGGTTAATATCATACTTTCGTCGCGACCGGTACGTCTTCTCCCTTAATCCGGTTTTGGACTACATCGCCGCGAACCGACAGCACCACTTTGTACAAAAGGGTTACGATCAGCAAGCCCAGCGCATAGACAGCCACGGAGATCATCAACTCCGGAACCGTCGGTACATACGACGGGACATGACCCAGGACCGACGGCACGAAACCGGTTACGATCAAAGCCAGCCCCTTATCGATCCAGAGCGAAACGAAAACCGCGATACAGGCAATGGCCAGGATCGGCTCGCTGTGACGGAATTTCGGCACCAGCAACAGCAGGAGCGAGAAGATCGCCAGGATCGACGAGAAATACATCCAGGGACCGATCCAGTTGTTCTCCGCTATCCCACCGAACATGAAATGGAAATGCGCCAGATGTTCGGGAATATCCGAGTAGTAAGCGGTGAAAAACTCCATCGCTACCAGGAAGACGTTCACGCACATGGCGTAGGTAACGATTTTACCCAGGTTCTGGATCGCTTCCTTGCCGGGATCGAAACGGGTCAGTTTGCGCAGGATCATCACGAAGAGGATCAGCAGCGCCGGACCGGCCGAGAACGCCGATGCCAGAAAGCGCGGAGCCAGCACGGCGGTCATCCAGAACGGACGAGCTGCCAGACCGGAGTACAGGAAAGCGGTCACGGTGTGAATACTGACAGCCCACGGGATCGAGAGAATGATCAGCGGCTTGACCCATTTCGGCGGCGGGATGGATTTACGTTCCGCCCCGAGGGTGGTCCAGCCGATAATCAGGTTCAACAACAGGTAACCCATGAGCGAAACCATATCCCAGAACATCATCGAATGCGGCGTCGGATGCAGCATCACGTTCAAGACACGGGTCGGCTGACCCATATCGACGAAGATGAACAGCATACAGACCAGCACCGACGGTATCGCTACGAATTCTCCCAGAATGACGATTTTGCCGAACAGTTTGTAGTTATGCAGGTAGTAAGGCAACACCACCATCACGGCCGAAGCAGCCACCCCGACCATGAAAGTGAACTGAGCGATATAGAAGCCCCAGGTAACGTCGCGGCCGAGACCGGTGATACCCAGACCCTCGTTAAACTGGCGGATATAAAAGAGCACACCGATACCTATAAGTACGAGCAGCCCGATTACCCAGGTCCAGTATTTCTTGTCTCCTATAAGTGCTTTTTCTAACATTGGTACCTCACACTACATAGTAGACTTCAGGGTTAGTACCAAGCGAGGGCCGACGACGAATCGTATAACGCTCCTGGAGGATTTTCCGAACCTCCGATTCGGGATCTTCGAGATCGCCAAAAATAAGAGCGCCGTGTTTACAAGCCTCGACGCAGGCGGGCATTTTGCCGCGCGCGAGTCTTTCCTCGCAGAACGTACATTTCTCCACGACCCCTCGGGTGCGCGTGGGATAGTCCGTCTTCATCTCTTTGATATGCGGCCGGGGATCGCGCCAGTTGAACGAGCGCGAACCGTACGGACAGGCGGCGACACAATAACGGCAGCCGATACAGCGGTGCCAGTCCATCATCACGACGCCGTCGCTTTCACGACGGAAAGTGGCGTTGGTCGGGCAGACCCGAACACAAGGCGGATTATCACAGTGGTTGCAGAGCACCAGCGTCGGCATGTGGTTGAGACCTTCCATCTGCAGCGGATGATCCTGGTCCTCGAAAACATGTTCGAAAGACTCCTTCCAGATCCACTTGACTTCGTCCTTGGGGTTGTCGAATTCCGGGACGTTGTGGATCAGGTGGCAGGCCTTGGAGCAGTCGGAGCAACCTTCCTGTTCATTGCATTTGCGTAAGTCGATTACCATGGCCCAGCGCTTCGCCGTAAGCGGTCCCTGATGAACCGGCGGCTGCGTCGTACTGTCGACCGGCGTGTTAGTGCTGTCAACGTTTCCGAAGGCGCGGCTGACCGAACCACCGGCCAGTCCCAGGGCGGTAAGCGAAGATACCTTCAGAAATCCTCTTCGATTGATACCCATTACTTAGCCACCTCCTTCGGCACGATATGACAATCCCAGCAATAGGGATCGACACCGGCGTAGTTATGGCACTGATCGCAGAACTTGTCCTTGTTGACATGGCAGCTCAGACAGGTGTTCGACAGGCTCTTTTCCATGGTAGTGCCGTCCGGTCCGGTGAAGAAACGCTCCTGTTTGCGGACGACATCATCGCGCCAGGTGTTGAGCAGGTCCATGTGGTAGCCGGTCATATAATCGGTCGCGGCCACACAGGCTTCACCCAGCGGTTTTTCCAGCACCGGCCGGTAGTCGGCGGTCTTGCTGGCGACGTTATACCAGATCGGGAAACTGATCAAAACCAGGAAGATGATCACCCCGACAATAACTTTCCCGGCATCATGCATCTTCGGTTTCCTCCTTCTTTTCGAGACCCGGCAGCGGTTCGCCTCTCAGATCGGTTTCGCGCTTTTCACCTTTCATGACCAGCGCATTTCCGAGCATCTCATGAATACCGGCTACTTCGACCTCCGGCACCCAGTATTCCATCAGCGGCGGAAGGGTCGCCTTGTCGATGGCACAGATACACAGAAGGGTATTAACGCCGTTTTTATCGTGTACGTAGCGAACGGCGTTGGCACGAGGGAGGCCGCCCCGCAGACGCATTTCCAGGTTTTCATCCGTGCCCAGTCCGGCTCCGGAACCACAGCAGAAGGTCTGTTCCCTGATCGTGTTCTCCGGCATTTCGGTGAACTTGTTACAGACGTTGCGAATCACGTAACGCGGTTCCTCGATCAATCCCATCGCTCGGGCCGGGTTGCAGGAGTCGTGGAAAGTTACATGGCGATGGTCGTTGCGGCTGGGATCCAGTTTCAATTTGCCGTTGCGAATCAAATCCGAGGTGAATTCCATGATATGGACCATCTTGGTCGATTTGGCATTCTTGAAAACGGTACCGGTGATCGGCGATTTCGGAACTTCGAGAAAATCAGCCGGACCGTTGAGGGTGTCCATGTATTGGTGTACCACCCGCCACATGTGACCGCATTCACCGCCCAGAATCCATTTCACACCGAGGCGCTTAGCCTCCATGTACATCTTGGCGTTAAGCCGCTTCATCATGTCGACTGAATGGAACAAACCGAAATTGCCGCCTTCGGAGGCATAACAACTCCAGGTATAATCCAGGCCGATCTCGTGAAACAGCATCAGATAACCGAGCAAAGTGTAATAATGGGGCGAGGCAAAATAGTCGGCCGACGGAGCGATAAACAGAACCTCCGCTCCCTTCTTGTTGATCGGCGCCTCAACCCTGATCCCGGTCAGCTCCTCGAGTTCATCGACCGCGAATTCGATACTGTCGACAAAACCATGTGGCTGAATCCCGAGGTGGTTGCCGGTTTGATAGCAGTTGGCGGCGGGAGTGGTGATCCATTCGATCGTCACACCGATCAGGTTCATCAACTCGCGAGCCATCATGGTGATTTCAGCGGTGTCGATACCGTACGGACAAAATACCGAGCAGCGGCGGCATTCGGTGCATTGATAGAAGTAGTAGAACCATTCCTTGAGCACCTTGACGGTCAACTTGCGGCCGCCGTTGAGTCCACGCAGAATTTTGCCGGCCGTAGTGAAGTCGTTGCGATAAACCGAACGCATCAGTTCGGCACGCAGGACCGGCATGTTCTTGGGATCGCCCGAGCCGATGTAATAATGGCATTTGTCGGCGCAGGCGCCGCAACGCACGCAGATATCCATGAACAACTTGAACGATCTGAATTTTTCCAGGCGTTGCTTGAAACCATCCAGGATAATCTTCTCCCAGCCGTCCGGCAGCGGCCATTCTTCGTCGTGCGGCTGCCATTTGCCCATGGTGGGCAAACCCAGATACTCGAGCTTCTCGCTCACCCCGGCGTAGTTATAGAATCCTCTCTTGAACTCTACACTGGGATCGGTCCATTTCTTTTGCGGCAGACCGTAATCTATCTGGATCAATTCTTCCGGTTTTTTCATTTTCTCTGCCATGGTTACTCCTCCTTATCCAACGGGAGGCCGGCAGCTCTCATGAGATCCCGGTATTCGTCTTCGTATTCTTCGTAGGTATGCACCTTAACCTCATGGCTTGGCCACGGATTGATGTAGCGCTTCATCCGGTTGTTGTTGGCCATGTTGCGGGTCGGACTCATGAATACCCCGGCCATGTGGACCAGCTTGCTGAACGGGAAGTAGATGAAGAGACAGCTCACGAAGAAGAGATGGATGAAGAACAAGATCCCGATTCCCTCGGGTGTCACCGGGTGTAAGCTGATCAGCCCCATACCCAGTTCCTTGATAGCTACCAGATCAGTCTTGTAAAAATACCTGAGCAGAATGCCACTGGTTACTATGGAACCGATCAGCAAGAGCGGAAAGTAATCACCGAGCAGCGAGATATAACGCATGCGCGGTTCCAGCACGCGACGGAAGAAAAGATACGTCAGGGCCAGGACGATAATGATATCGGTCATGTATAGAATCGGGAGACCAATCTGGAAAAATCCGTCCAGCGTCTGGACTACATAAACGAAGTGCGGAACGGGTTCGGCAAAGAACTTAAAATGCCGAATAAAAATGATGAGGAAACTGTAATGAAAAGCCAGGCTGCCCAACCAGAGCCATTTGTTGGAGCCATAGACCAGCTTACCGCCCTCTTTCAGTTCCTGCTTGGTATTGCGGAAGAGGGAGCGGAAAAACAGCACTTCCATCGCCATCCGCACCAGCACTCCCCAGAACGTATGAGGAGCCTCGATTTTGGATGACTTAATCCAGTCGTGCGTTTTCTGCTGGCCGCAGGTGGTCGGAATCCGAAACGGCACCGGCGATTTCGCCCAGCGAAATACCCGAGCCACGATCCCTACCAGGAAAATCACGATGGCAGAGTACGGTATGATCACCCCGAAAAGGTATTCGAGGTTGAGCACCCCGACACCTATCAGCGGGATCAAGAGCAGTACAATCACTGCCAGGATCGCCACGAAAATACTCATAGGTTAACGCATTCCTTCATCGAATATGTTCTCTCAATGCTTCTCTTCTTCGTTGTCGTCTTCGTCTTCATTATCCAGGGAATCGATATCGATCCCGCGTCGATTCAGATGATCCACCATCTTATAAGTCCTGCGCTTAGCCTCATTGACTTTAATCTGCGCCATCTGATCGCGACAAAGAGTGTACAAATCGAACGCCAACAACGCCAGCCGGTCGATCCGGCCTTCCAGCTTGCGCAGTTCAGTCGCTACTCGGGCATCATTGAGGGAGCCCCGCACCTGCTCGTAAATAACATCCTTGAGCAAATAAACAAAAGCGGTAGCCTGGGCCGGTGTGAACTCCTGCACAGCGCGAATCCGGATAATTTTATCGAGCGCCTGCGCCAGCACCGAGCGGCTCTCTCCTCCAACCAGTTCATCGAAAAGAACCTCGGTTTGCTCCCGAATGGCATGACCGACCGGGTTGGCGAACTGGTTTTTGCGATTGGTCAAGAAATTGGCCGAATCGGATGGATAAGTATCAACAATTCGGCTACGCCATTGAGTAATTATGGCGTCTCGTTTTTCGTTCAAAAGACTCGCTAGCATACGACCTGCATTGGCCGTAACCACCTCATACCATCCCCTGCTCGTGGTCCCCGGCTCGTTAAAAGTTTCACAAAGTCAAATGCCTTCAAACCTATAAGTTATTAGTTTGTACCATGCAGTCAACTGTTATTTTGTGAACAACGTAACTATCTGTGAGGCATTATTCTACTATAAGAAAATACGTGGCGGGAATCAGGACGGCAAAAGACCATTTTATCGGGGAAGCCGATCGAAAATTACCTATGATCTTTTTTTATAATTGACGCCCATCAGTTACCACCACGCTGCATATTGGCCACAACCACCATCGCGACGATTTCAGTCCCGGCATCAGCGGTTTCGGTATTGACTTAAACGGTGGCTCTATAATTGGGTGTTTCCTCAGAATGACGACGCCGAAAGAAGGTATCGTCGGGTGTCTCTACCCGATGGGATTGTTGACAAACCTCAATTGCGGCGGAGACAAGCCCCGCCGCTACGCGTTAAAGAGCCCTAACCTCGTGTAGCGGGCGGTTTTGTGTCGCCCGCATTACTGACGTGTCTTGCTGAACATCCGCGCGTACGGCGTTTTCAACACTCCCCGATGACCGTCTACGATCCAACCATTGCAAAAACAAGTATCGGGAATCTTGTTGGAATACTCCCCAAAACCACTATATTATGAATAGGTCGGTTATGGATTGAGGGGACCATATTTTGGTTGCTGCTTTTTTCATATCATGTCGTTGCTCAGTCGGGTGGTCGGATAGTCCGGCAACCTTGTACAACTTTGATATCTCTACCTTGTGAGGAGGGTACTGTGAAGATTCGATATCGTTGTTTGACAACTTCAGTAGCATGCCTTGTTTTCACCGCCGTTGGCCCGTCGACCTCATTTGCCGGGGAGCAAGTGCTACCCGCCTGGGATACGCTTTCGAACAGCCACTTCTCGTTGACCGTTTCCAACAACGGCAACATGGGTAATCAGGGAATCGGCGGCGTCAATCTGGATTTCTTCAATTTCGGGGACTGCGATTTTGTTGAGGAGGGCGCCACGGACACGGTTCCGGGTGATGCTTCGGTCTACCTGTACGACGGCTCGCCGGTGATCTGCTGGCCCGACGGCGACTCGGTTATATGCAACTATTCCATGTTCGGCTCCAACACGGATGACGGCTTCTCGTTCCTTCCCCAGGGAGACGCCAGTATCACGAGTGAAACCTGGGGATATGTTTATCATAGCTCGTTCACGACACGTGACGGTGCTCTGATGATCGAGCAAGAGATAATTGCACCGCACGACGGCGACACCTGTGAGTTTTTCGTCAAGTACCTGAAGATTTTCGTCAACGACGGACAAACTCATTCCAATCTCGCGATCGGCGAGGCCATTGACTGGAACATTCCGGCCGACTCCGGCGTGTGGAACCGGAGCGAGTTCGATACCAATCGCAGGATTATCTATCAGATCGGCTCCGAGATCTGTGATTCACTCGGCGATGCTCTGGAGTGTCAGGACAACGACCTGCGCTATGGCGGCATGGTTTTTTACATCGGCATGGATAATTACAACGCCTCCTATGACTTCGCCGGGGCGATAACCGCGGCCAATGCCGTATACATTGATCCGCTGGGGCGTTTCGACAACGACTCACTCTACGGGTTTATGTCGAATGCCGATGGGTATAATATCTCGGACTCGACTGACGCCGATCTTTTCACTCTATGGACATATCGCTCTAACTACACGCTCGGTCCGAACGACACCCTGAAGATATATACGTTCCTGTCTACCGGTAAAGATGGTGAGAGTGATTTCCTGAGTAAGGTGGATAAAGGTCGCGTCTGGCTGGAGTCTCTCATGCCAGTATCTGTTTGCATACCGGGCGATATCAACAACTCAGGCAGTGGTCCCGACATCAGCGACTTGGTTTACCTGGTCTCGTATATGTTTTCCGGTGGTCCGGAACCTCCCTGCATGGACATAGCCGACATAGACCGCAACGGCAACAATCCCGATATCGCCGATCTGGTTTATCTGGTTACATATATGTTCCAGAATGGACGAGACCTTCCCGCCTGCTACGGCTGCCGGTAAACGACTGAGCCAAGTCGTGAATAGTTTGTCTTACCGATAGAATAGAAAACGCCCGGGGCTGATGCTCCGGGCGTTTTTGAAATCAAAACGATTGCGGTCGATCACACACAACCGGTCGGCTTGGCCAGGCCGGCAACCTTACAGGCGCCCTTGGCCGGTCCCGACGGGAACAGCTCGTAAACCTTCTTGAGCGGGAATCCGGTCTCTTTGCAGAGCTTACGAATCATGGGAGCAATCCCAAACTTCAGGTAATACTCACGCAGGTAGTTGACCAGCTTCCAATGCTCTTCGGTCATATTATCAACGCCTTCAGTCGTAGCCAACGCCTTGGCGACATCCTCACTCCACTGTTCCGGCTCCATCATGAAACCGTCTTCATCGACCTCAATGCTGACCGAGCCTTGTTCAAATTTCGGCATCGTGAACCTCCATCAATACGATCAATTATAGGTACAAATGTCCATTCTTTTTCGTTTCAAACAAAACAAACTAATGCATTTCGATATATCCGCAAGGGCATTGTTCGGAACACTTTTTACACCCGGTGCAGACATCATGCTTGAAATAATACTCCTCGGCGCCGATCACCGGTCCGCCCTTCTGGGACGGTTTCTTGATCGCCGAATCCTGGCAGAGCGACCAGCAGGTGCCGCAGTCGAAACAAAGTCCGCAGCTCATGCAGCGTCCGGCCTCGGCGACCGCCGTTTCCAGATCGAAGGTGTAGGTAATTTCGGCCGTAAGGCTCTTAAGCGCCTCGTTCGGATCCATGTTCTTCGGTTCATGGCGCTCTTTGGCCTCGTAGTACTCGTGATGCATCTTGTCGAGCTTAACCGCCGGACCTTTCTTCTCATCCGGCATCGCTTCACCCGATATCGATTCGTGAATCGCTTCGGCGGCGCGACGACCGTGATGAATAGCATCGATCACCAGCCCGAGGTTGGTGTTGTCGCCGCCGGAGAAAGCCTTTTCGATCTTGGTCTTGAACTTTTCATCGACCTTGATCCAGTCTTTCCCTTCGACGAAATCCTCGAATCCGGTGAAATCCGGAGCTTGCGAAATTGCCGTCACCAGAGTGGTGAACTCGAGATCGAAAGTGTCCCCTTCAATCGGCACCGGTCGGCGACGTCCCGAAGCATCCGGCTCGCCCAGTTGCATCTTCTGGCATTTCATACCGGTCGCCCGGGAACCGTCGTTGTAGATTTCGATCGGAGCGGCGAGATAATGGATCTCGACTCCCTCGGCCAGCGCGCCTTCGATCTCTTCCTCGATGGCGGGCATCTCTTCACGAGTACGGCGATAGAGAATGGTCGCCTTGGCGCCCAGACGGCGGGAAATACGTGCCGCATCGATAGCGGTATCACCGCCGCCGACCACGACCACATTATCGCCGATCTCAACCGCTTCGCCCGAGTTGACTTTATGCAGCAGATCAACACCGGTCATGACATTGGGAGCATCTTCGCCGTCGACTCTCAGGTTCAAGCCGGTATGAGCGCCGATGCCGATGAAAACCGCGTTGAATTCATTCTTGAGAGCGTCGACGGTAACGTCTTTCCCGACGATGGTGTTGGTCTTCAGGTCCACGCCCATATCGAGGACGCGCTGAATCTCGGCATCGAGAATGCTCTGCGGCAAACGATAATCCGGAATACCGTAGCGGAGCATACCGCCGGTTTTCGGGAAAGCTTCAAAAATAGTGACCTGATAGCCGCGCCGGGCGAGCTGGTAAGCACAGGAGATACCGGCCGGACCGGATCCGATCACGGCGATCTTCTCGGAACGCTTCTGGTCGGTAAGCATCGGAGGCGTGAATTTCTTCTCGAGAGCATAATCACCGATGAAACGTTCGATAGCGTTAATCCCAACGCCGCCTTCCTTACCGTTCCGGTTACAAGCGGATTCACAGGGATGCGGGCAAACGCGACCGCACACCGAATGGAACGGCGTCGTCTCGGCAAAAATTTTCCAGGCTTTTTCGAGCGCTTCGTCCATCGGAGTTTCGAGCTGCTGAGCCTTGGAAATGGTCATCAGCATATGGCGAATGTGGTTATGATTGGGGCAGCCTTCCATGCCACAGGGGGCCGGTTTCGGCACACCTGACGGCCGGAGCGGTGATTGCTCGCGCGATGAAACCCCGCCTCCACGAGTCACCAGCTTTTTCTTTTTCTTTCCTATTAAACCCATTGTTACACTACCTTATCGAATAACTGCCTCAGTCGGATCAAGCTTGCTTCCGGCACATGCCAAACGGTGGCGTCTTTACCCGGTCTGCCTGGTAGTGAATGTCGAAAACCAAGTTTCCGGACTGCTGATCTGTTGTTGCTTCGTTATCCTTCATGGCGGCCGCGCCGCATCGTTCAGGCCCCGGCCAGTCCTACCTCTGTTACCATTTTAGCGTCGCCTCGTTCGCGACGGTGCTTATTATTCTCACGCAAGTCGGACGATGCTTTTTTCTCGGTTCCTCGCGCCGACCGATAATCGACCGCGGCCTTTACCATACCATCGGCCCACTCGGGAACGCCGTCGGCGTGCAAATGCGTATAGCAGGCAAGGACATTGTCGACACGAAGGCCGTCGACGGCCCGATTCAAACCCACCCCGCGAATCACCTTCAGGGCGGTAGACTGTTGCAGCGAATCCTTCGGACCGCTGTAGTGGAACTCATGCCCTCGAAACGACAACCCGCGCGGCAGGAACGGATTTTCATCCGTTACTTCCATCTGGACATAACCATGACCGACCGGTCTACGGCTCAGCGTCAGGTCGAGATCGAACACCCCGGCCATGGCATAGGTCGCATCACCGACGGTGAGATTACGGCAAAGATAAATCAGTCCACCGCACTCAGCGTAAATCGGGAGGCCGTCGGCCGCGGCGTTCTTAACCGACTTCATCAACGACCGATTGGCGGTTAAACGCTCCGCCTGCGTTTCCGGGAAACCACCGCCGATGTACAAGGCGTCGATTTCATCGGGCAGCTCACTCGTTTCGAGCGACGACAGCGGCAATAACCGCGCCCCGTGTTCGACCAGAGCTTCCAGATTTTCCGGATAATAGAAAGTGAATACGGAATCGGCAAAGTAACCGATCGTCACCTTCTCGGTTTTTTTATCGATCGTTCGCGTCAAGGACTCCTTCAACTCCGGAGCGGACTGAGCGATGCGCCAGATACGATCAAGGTCAAGATACTTATCAGCCAGATCGGCGAGGATGTCGTGCAGTCTGTCGCGATTCCCGAATTCGGCCGGTGTTACCAGACCGAGATGGCGTCCGGGGATAACCTCGGCCGCTTCCCCCAGCTTGGGAAACACCCCGACAACGGGAATGCCGCAGTAAGTCTCCACGGCCTTGCGAACCACGGCTTCATGGCGTGGTCCGGCCACCCGGTTGAGAATCACTCCGGCGATATTCAGGTCCGGTTCAAACTGCTGACAACCTTTGATCATAGCCGCAACCGTACGCGTTGTTTTCGTCGTATCGACGGTCAGGATCACGGGTGTTCCGAGAAGCCTGGCCAGTGATGCCGAACTGTGAGTCCCCTCGTCGTCCATGCCGTCGAAGAGCCCGCGATTGCCTTCAACCACGGCCACTTCCGCCCCAAGGGCATGACGGGTGAAGCGACTCAGGACCTCTGCCGACTCGACCATGAAGGTATCGAGATTGCGGCAGACGTTCTGCGCCACTTCACCCAGCCAGGCGGCATCTATAAAGTCAGGGCCTTTTTTGAACGGGGCCACCGACCGTCCCTGTCGCCGGAGTGCCGTAATGACACTGAGGCTCGATAACGTCTTGCCCGAGTCACCGGACAGGCCGGCTATCAGGAGACGCGGAACGGTCGCACCCATATTCAAACACCGACCCCGAAAGCGCGCGAACTAGTCGTTCGCGGCGCCTTCTTTGTGCGGAATCTCAAGGAAGCTGCCACCGAAGTACGTATAAACGCACTTGCCGCTGTTCACGAGCTGCTTGATGGCTTCTTTGCAGAGCTTCTTGTCGGCTTCGTCACCAAACAGTTCTATCATAGCTTTGGTGAGATCACCCGGCTTCAGCTTCTTAATCCCTTGGTTTTCCTTCACCATGGCGTACATGGCGTCAGCTACTTCTTCAACAGTCTTAGCCACTTTTACCCCTTTAGAAGGTTAGATGTGTTGACCGTTTGAACGACAGACCGGCATGCTTGAAGTCGTCAATGTGTTCTTTCTGGAATTTGATGCCGGCCATCCGGAAGAACTTCGGCCATCCGATACGCTCGATCCATTCGCCCATTCTTTCGTACTTGCGAGCGTTCTTAGCCCAGAGTTCAACCAGATTCCTAATGGCGCTGGTAACTTCCGGCCACCGCGGCGGGTTGTTCGGAAGGAACGGGATCGCCAGTTTGGAGAACTTCGGTTCCGAGCGGGCGTTGGAAACTTTACCGCCTACCCAGATAGACACACCGTCGTTGTCCGGATCGGCAATAGGCATAGCCGGACAGACGGTGAAACAGTTGGCGCAGAACATACAGCGCTGCTCGTCGATCTCAACCGAGGGGTTGCCGTCGACGGTAACCGGACGAATCGCCGCAGTCGGACAGGCGGCCGAAACACTCGGGATTTCGCACATGTTCTTCACCTGAGTGTGGTCGATTCGCGGCGGTTTGCGGTGAATACCGAGAATAGCGATATCGGAGCAGTGCACCGCACCACACATATTCAGACAGCAAGCCAGAGCAATGCGGAGCTTGCCCGGCAGCTTCATGTTTTCAAAGTACTCGATCAGCTCATCCATGACGCACTTAACGAGACCGGAGGCATCGGTCGCCGCCGAGTGGCAGTGAACCCAACCCTGGGTATGTACGATACTCGTGATGGAGTTGCCGATACCACCGACCGGATGGCCGAGAGCTTTCAGATCGGCAATCAACGGATCGATATTGGCTTGTTCGGTCGTCAGGAACTCGACGTTGTGACGGCTGGTGAAACGCAGGTGACCGCCGCAGTACTTGTCGGCCAGGTCGGCGTACTTGCGGATCTTATCGACACTGATCAAACGGCCGGAAGCGGCGCGCACGGTATACAACTTGGCACCCGATTCACTGACATGCACCATAACGCCCGGTTTCAGGACTTCATGATACTTCCATTTGCCGTAGTTCTCTTTAATGACCGGAGGCAAGAACCTCTCGTAATGAGGCGGGCCGTAGTCTGTCCGCCGTTCGTGTACTTCTGCCATCTTAAGACCTCTATTCGTAAATCGTTATTATCTCAGTTAACCCCGAATTTCTTCGGAACTATTCTTCATCCTCGTCTTCGTCGTCACCGGACAGATCATAGAAGACATAAGGATTGTCACGTGGAGAGGCCACCATCTCGGGCACCGGTTCGACGCCGATGGCATCGAGGAAGTTACCCAGACCGACACGCTGCATGAATTCTCCGACACGCTCACGAGCCTTGCCTTCTTCGCACCAGAGGTCCCAGATCTCCTCGACCAGTTCCTTCAGATCATCGTACGGAGGTTCCGGCTTCCAGAACGGAATCAGCACGGACGACAGCAATGCGCCCTCGATGATCGGAGCCTTGGCGCCGAGCAGAATCGTCGCACCGCGATCTTTTCCGGGAGCCAGAGCTTTCGGCATCACGTTGATGCAGTGCATGCAGCGAACACAATAGGAATTGTCGATATGCAGCTTTTCGCCGTCCCAATCCATGCACTTGCCGGGGCAGTTGGCGATAACATCGGACTCGATATCCAAGCCCTTATCGACATAGTTCTTTACTTCGGCCTGGTTGACCTGGATATCATCGCGCCAGGTACCGATGATCGACATGTCGGCACGAGCGATAGAGGCGACACAGTCGTTCGGACAACCGGAGAACTTGAACTTGAATTTATACGGGAAGGCCGGGCGGTGCAATTCATCCTGCCAATGCATAGTGAAATCGTAGCACATGGCCATCGTGTCGTAACAGGCCCATTCGCAACGGGACATACCACAGCAGCAACTGGGGGTACGCAGGTCGGAACCCGAACCACCAATATCGAAATCCATTTTCTGTAACTCATCGAACACCGGTTCGAGCTGCTCAGTACGAGTGCCCAGAAGCACCAGGTCGCCCGTGGAACCGTGCAGGTTCGTCAGGCCGGAACCTTTTTGCTCCCACATATCGGCGATCTTGCGCAGCACTTCGGAAGTGTAGTACCAACCGGCCGGCTGATTGACACGAATCGTGTGGAAGTGCGAGACATGCGGATATTTGTTCGGCAAGTCGGAATAACGACCGATCACGCCGCCGCCGTATCCCATTACACCAACAATACCACCGTGTTTCCAGTGACCAATCCGCTCGTTGTAGGATTGCTCCAACTGGCCCAGAAGATCGGCGGCCATCGGACTCTTTTCGGCCGCGACCTTAATCTCCTTCACAAAACTTGGCCATGCGCCCTTTTCGAGCTCATCAAGTTTCGGAGTTTTCGGAAGTTCGTTCGCCATTGTAACTCCTTAATTCAGATACACTGTGTATACCCATTCTTCTTAATCTTCGAAACGAAAATGGTTGATCCACCCCCGTGTTTTTTTGGCTCAACCCTCATCAAGAGAAATACCACCGTTTTTATCTCTTATCGGCCTTGTTACTTTATTCACTTAGCCAAGGTTTTATTTACCCAATTACGTCCAGTTAGTCAAGCGGAAAATGTGAAATTTTTCTTTTGCTCAAGGTCGCAGGCAGTGTTCCTCGAACCTTCTCAAGCCAAAAAGTATATGCCCGTAACCTATTAAATGTTAGTCGATTAAAAGCACCAAATAGGGGACTAAATCGGTCCCGATAGCTGACTGAGATTTCCTCACTTTTCAAATAGAATGCATATTTCTATTTCGCATTTACGTTTTTTAAGCGTTGGAATAGATTCCCAAATTCAAAAAAAAGCCCCCCGAAATCGGAGGGCTTTGTTTTTTCGACAAGTAATTGGCTTACATATCCTTGTATGGATTGGGACCAACCGTCTCCATAACCTCGAGAAAATCATCGAAAATCTTCGGGATTTTGTAGTAATCGGTGATCGCCAGTTCGTGAATTTCCACACGCTCTTCTTCAAGCACAAGCTGCTTGAGCTTGTCGCGTACGTTCTCCATACGGGTATGGGCCAGTTCGGAGCCACGGACGAAATGGCACTGGTAGTCGTCGCCCTTTTTGCACCCGATCAGCAAAACACCGTCGAAGCCGCTGGCCAGGGCATCGCCAACCCAGACTGAGTTCATCGAACCGAGGCACCGGAGCGGGATGATACGGACCATGGCGTTGTATTTCAGGCGTTGCAAACCGGCCATATCGACCGACGGCAAAGCGTCGTTTTCACAGATAAAAGCCAGAATGCGCGGCTTTTCTTCGAACTCGTCCGGCATTGAGATCGCCTTAATCTGTTGCGACATCATATTCACGCTGTAGTTCTTGAAGCTGATGATACGCTCCGGGCAGGCGCCCATGCAGATACCGCAGCGACGGCAACGGAACGGGTTCGGTTTCGGTGTCCCCTTGTCGTCCTCGTCCAGCGTGCCGAACGGACATTCCTCGGTACAGCGCTTGCACTGCGTGCAGCGCTGCAGGAAGAATTCCGGGATACTCAGATCGCCTGAGCGCGGATGAACCGCCTTGCCTTCGGACACGGCCTCAACCGCCTGGATCGCCTTGAGCGCTGCGCCGTAAGCGTCATTGGCGCTGGTAGCAAGATCCATCGGTGAGCGAACCGGTCCGGCGGCATAGATTGCCGTGCGGCGTGTTTCGTACGGGAAACAGATAAAATGCGAATCCGGGAAACCGTACTTCAGCGTCGGCAGATCGGTTCCCTGACGATAGGTCAGGTTGATAATCCTGGCACCGGCTTCAGCTCCAGCCGCAGCGGATTTCTCTTTTTTCTCGCCTTCGGCGGGAGCTTCCTGAGTTGCTTCCGGCTCATCGGGGGCCTCATCGTCGACCTTGGTTGTCGGCACCATACCGGTAGCCAGTACCACCAGGTCGGCTTGAACGTTAATATCTTCGCCGAGCAGAGTTTCAGTCAGACCGATCGATATTTTGCCGTTGACCGGCTCGACCTTGTCAATCTCACCCTTGGTCAGGAAGATACCGTCATCGTTTTGAGCCTGAGCGTAGAAACGCTCCCACTGACCCGGCGAGCGCAGGTCTTTGTACAGGATATAGACTTTGCTGTTGGGAATCGCCTCGCGGACATATTTGGCCTGTTTCAGCGAAACACGGCAACAGACTGCCGAGCAGTACGGCAAATGGTCCTGATCACGCGATCCGGCGCACTGAATAAACGCCACGCTCTCGGGAACTTTACCGTCGGACGGACGCTTGATGCCGCCGTTCTTGACCATGTCTTCCATCTGGATGTTGGTGATAACATCGGGCGACGCACCATAGCCGAGATGCCCCAGCCTTTCGGGCGGATATTGCTTCCAGCCGGTCGCCTGCACAATCGAACCAACGCGCAGAGTCGAGCTGTCGGCACCGCTCTGAAGAGTGACATCGAACAAACCGGGCTGGCCGTCGGTCCTCTTGACCCGGGTATTCAGATGGACTTCGATATTTTCATGTTTGCCGACTGCCTCGGCTAATTTTTCATAGCCGGAGTCTTCGAGATCGGCATACGGCGGATTTTTCGGGAAAACCTTGGCGAATCGGGTAGCCCAGCCACCGAGTTTGTCGGCTTTCTCGATCAAATGGACTTTGTAACCGGCATCGGCCGCCGCTTTGGCCGCGGTCATCCCGGTGATGCCGCCGCCTACGACCATGATATCCTTCGAAGTTTCCTCGATATGAGGTTGGGGCGGCTCACAGTTCTGCATCTTGATGACGCCCATCTTGACGTAGTCTTCGGCCATCACCTGGGTGTCTTCGTCATTCGGCTCGTGTGTCCAGGTAACCCATTCACGGAGAGGAACGCGCTCGGTCATAGCGCCGTTGAAAACGAATAGTTCCGGGAAAACCCGGCCGGAGCAAGCTCCCACGACGATCCGGTTGAGCCCTTGCTCAGCCGCCGTCGCTTCGATCATCTTGATGCCTTCTTCGGAGCAGAGCGCATCGTGGCATTTGGCCACGGCGGCGCCGCCTTCACTGGTAGCGAATTCGACGAGCTTATCGGTATCGAGGCACTGACCGATCTCACAACCTTTGCAGATAAAGCATCCAACTTTGGTTTCTACGGCCATGGTGTTACCTCCTTCCCGCGACGATTACCGCTTTCAGAGCCGCGCCGGTGCCGTCCTGAACCGATGCCGAGACATCGATCGGGCGGGCAGCCACGCCGATTCCGATCACGCCGTTGTTGTTGTCGGGAGCGACAAAACCGAATTCGTCGAGCCTGGTGCCAAGCGGCGGCGGATTGTCGACATTACTCGGCACCATGCCGGTGGCCAGAACAGCCATGTCGACTTCGGTCTTGGTCATCTCACCGGTGAGCGTGTTTTCGGCCTCGAGAATCACATTGCCGTTGGAGCATTCGGTGATCCGGGCCACTTTACCGCGATGGAAGTGGAACTTCTCATCAGCCTGCCGGGCTACGTAGAAATCTTCCCAGCGTCCGGGTGAGCGGACATCGATGTAGAACAAGTGAATTTCCGCATCAGGATACTGTTCACGCACATAAGTAGCCTGTTTCATCGAGGCCATGCAGCAGATCGTGCTGCAATACGGCAGATGGTTTTCATCGCGCGAACCGGCACACTGAACGAAACCGATCGTGCTGATCTCTTTGCCGTCCGAGGGCCGCTGAATCTTGCCCTGAGTCGGGCCGCTCTGGGAGGCGAGGCGTTCCATTACCACGTTCTGGATAACGTTCTTGATCTTGCCGCCGCCGAGGTTCTCGAGTTTTTCCATGTCGTAGGGCTTCCAACCGGTAGCCCAAACGATCGCGCCGACTTTAGCCGTGATCGTACGCGGCTGCATGTCGAGGTCGATCGCGCCGTAGGGACAAGCCTCAGCCACCTTTTTCATGCCGGGATCGGCAACGAATTTGGGATCGACGACATAGCGCGGCGGGTAGGCCAAGAGGTGCGGCAGATAGACTGCCTTGGTTTTATCCAGGCCGTAGTTGAAATCGCTGTCTCGTTCGATTTCACAAACCTTTTCGCAATCGCCGCAGCCGGTGCATTTTTCATTGACGAAACGGGGCGATATTTTGAGAGTGACCTCGAAATTACCCGGCTCGCCGGTGACGTTTTCCACCTCGGTCAGCGTCAGAACGCGGACATGCTCATTGCCGCGGATACGCTTGAGATTGATCTCGATACCGCAGGTGGGCGGACACATTTTCGGGAAGTACTGAAACATTCGAGCCACACGTCCGCCAATGCTCGGATCCTTCTCGACGAGAATGACATCCTTGCCGATTTCGGCGGATTCGATGGCTGTTGTCATCCCGGCAACGCCGCCGCCGACAATGAGAGTGTCGGCAGTGATCTGGCTATCGACCGGTTCGAATAACGCCATACTCAACTCCTTTATCTAACACTGCATGCGTATTTTCAAACCAAACTAATCTGGTTATGTTATTTTTCGCAGATTGTGAAATTATTAACAAACCACCGGGTGAAGATAATGTGTGTCTTAAAAGCTGTCAAGAGGTTTGAAGATCAAAAGATATGCTCCCCTCGAAAAGTATGGGGGGAGTTTTTGGGGGAAACAGAGAACTTGTCAGTACTTATGCCACCTTTTCAGCACCACTAAGTTAGCAGAGGGCTTTATATTTTCCATACATTTTTATAATGTTCCGCATAGCACTATAACAAGTGGGCAATTTCAAATCCCCCCCTCAATTCCCTTTGACAAAAATCGATATTCGACACTATATTAATCAGAACATATACCGCAGCAGACATGCGGAGGGATTGTGCGATTGTCAACGTTTGGGCCGTCGTGGCTAATTGCAGTTGTTGTCGCCGGTTCGGCGCCGTCGCAAACGGTGCTGGACCTGAATGCGGTCTATTGCTCCCATGCCGACACCATTCTCCCGGTTGAAATCCCATCGATATACTGGGACAGCAGCCAAACCGATCGTTTTGCAGCGATTCATCCCTCCGTGGTCGATTTCACCCTCCCCTGGAACGGTTTCCGTTTCTGGATGGCCATGACTCCCTACGACAGCGGTCTAAGCGAACATGAGAATCCATGCCTGCGAGTGAGTCAGGATGGAACGGAATGGATAGCGCTGCCCGGCTGTAACGATCCGCTGTTTACCACGGCTGATGTTATCTGGGCATCCTCCGGTATCGGACTGGACACCGCCACCTACCTGTCCGATCCCCGGCTTGAACGTGATCCCGATGGAAGTCTCTGGCTGATGTTTCGCGCTACCTGGTTTGAGGGATTCGTGGTTCTCCCCCATAGCGCTCTGCTGATCAGTCATTCTTACAACGGTGTCGACTGGTCCAAACCGGCTCTCATCTGTGAGCCTGCTTGTGACGTCTCGCTGATGAGCCCATCGTTCATGATCAATACTAATGAAAGCTGGACGATCTGGACCATCAACGGCCCGGTGATGGATGTTTTATCTCAACCCTTCCATTATCAATTACAACGTTACCGCTATATCCCGATGGAAAACAACCTCGAGTTGCTGTCCGTCTGTGATGAGACACCATCTCTTTGGCACATGGATTTCACGAAGGTTGACGCCACCTGTCTGATAGCCTTCATGACTATGCTGCCGAACTACGACCTCTTTGCGGCACAATCCCTTGACGGGGGAGTTAGCTGGGAAGTTGCCGATCAACCGTTGTTACAGGGAACCGGAATTCCCGGGACATTCAATCGACAGCTCTATAAAAGTTGCGGATTGATCAACCTGCGCCGATATGGGGCAGCTTTGACGTTATATTATGGCACCTGGCAGGGTGGCGCACCGGATGGTATCGCCTATACTCAAACATTTATCCCGTATTTTGGGGCCGGCCCCTGTCTTGACCTGAACCACGACGGCGAAGGACCGGACATCTCCGATCTAATGGTCCTGGTCAACTATATGTTTCTTGGCGCCGGGCCGCCCCAGCCGCTCACACTGGCCGATGTGGACACCAACGGCAGTTGTGGTGATATCTCCGATTTAGTTTGTCTCGTGACCTTCATGTTTCAAGACGGTCCCCTTCCCCCTGCCTGCCGGTAGTACTTATCATTTGTCTGAACTTCAGATCACCATTCTCCGGCCCGTATTATTTTGGCGCCCTTACTCCGCGTCCGTTGTCTTCACGGTGAATTTCACCTTGGTGCTGAGCGTTGATCCGAACCCCCGCCCGGTAACGGCTGCGGGAATAGTCATATCCGAAAGCAATTCAACCAGACTGATGTTTTTGTTATTTCTGTCGTAGACTACTTCACCGCTGCCCGCGAGTAATAGTCCGATATCGTTAAAATCAACACCATCGGCGCCGCTCAACGCCTGGTCGATGCTGAATCGGGCTATATTGTCGTCATATTCATCGAGAGTGTAAACCGTTTCCATACTCGCCGATGAGGCTTCCGGAAACGGAAGATTCAACGGCATCGAGTACGAGAAAGTCTCCCCTTTCTCGATCGCATCCGTCGGGAATGCGACCGAATTGATCAATTGCACCACCATCCCTTTGGCGAGGGTTATCAGTACAGGATCGATTCCCTCGACGGCATCGAGAACAACTTCACCGTTGAAATACGATCCCGAAGTCTCCAGGGCACTGTCCAGCGACGCCGGAAGTCCCGCCTCGACGGTGTCTCCATTCACAATTTGAACGTTTTCAGTGGCCTCGAGCCGCACAACCAGCGGCAGGCGGCCTTCCGCATCCACGACACCGGTTATTACCGTCGCCAATGAATGGGTCGTCTGCATCATGTCCATCGAACCCATCACTTCAGCCATTGTAAGACCGGCGCTGTCGGTACTGTCGACGTCAAAGATGCTATTTACCTCAGCCCAGGACTCTGTCTGGTAAAGTTTGTTCTCGAGAATTTCGTTTTCACATACGATTCCACTGTCGCTGCCGCCGCACGACATCAACAACCCCAGCAAAGAAAGCAGGAATAAAGCTCGGCGCATTCTCACTCCGTTCGTTTGACCGCACCCGCCGTCGTTTCACGTATTTTTTACCAAGCTAGCTTTATCCGGGAGTTAAGTCAAGCGAGTGCGATGATTTACTTACGTATGATCATACTCAATCCTATGGTGTCACAACGATCATGTCAGTTTGCTCCTCTTTCGGTATTTTAGAAATTGTCTTTCGGCAGTTAACAACCCATCTTGTGGAACAAAGCGATTATCGAAACCGAGCGAGGATAGAATGAGTCACCGAGGTTCGTTATTGATCACTGCCTTCATGGTCTTGTATCTGTGTATCGTGTCATACGCCGATACGATTCATGAAGCCTGCCTGAACGGTAATATGGAGCAGGTTCAAAGCCTCCTGGCTGATAATCCCGACTTGATCAATAAGAGCGATGATCGAGGCGATTACCCGCTTCACATCGCGGCTCATGAGGCCGATACGGGGATGGTTCGACTGCTCATCGACCAGGGAGCCGATCTTGAAGTAAAAAACCATTTCGGTTATACACCGTTCCTGACTGCAATCGATGCCAACAGCCTCGAAGTAGTTAAACTGCTGGTGGAAGCGGGCGTCGACCAGACGGTTGAATCACAACCATTCGGGAAACCGATTGACCTTGCCTTCTATACCGAATCCCGTTTTGGTCGTTCCGGAATCACCGAATATCTGATTTCTCTGGGGCATGAATTCGATCCCGATTATGTCGATTTTGCCGGTGATGCCCGGGTGTTCATCGCTTCCTGGTTCGGACATTCCGATATGCTGGAGCTGTTGCTCAACTATCATCCCAACCTTCAGATCGTACGCGAGGAAAACGGCGTCACCCCGGTAAGCGATGCCATTCAACGCGACAATGTTCGCTCCGCCCGATTGCTCATCGAGCACGGCGCCGACATCTATAAACCCGACCGTCAGGGTTTGCCTCCGATCTGGTACGCGGTTGACATGGGTATGCTTGAGACGATCAATCTTCTACTCGATCGAGGCGCGGAAGTTAAAACACGTCAATCGGCAACCGGTCAGACCTTGATACATCTGGCCGCCAAACGCGGTTACACCAGGATCGCGGAGCGATTGCTCAAGGCTGGTTGCGAGGTCGACGCTCGTGATGATATCGGTAAAACTCCGCTGTATTTCGCCTGTAAATACGGAAACCGGTCGGTAGCCGAACTCCTCCTGGCAGCCGGAGCCGATCCAGCCGGGTGTGAGGAGGACAATCGCGAGCCGTCACCCTGGTTGACCGACCATCCGCCTCATCCGGGTGAGGCCGTTGCCTGGATACTCGAACACCGCGGCTGGGGGATCAAGACCTCCGACCATCTGCTGATCATCGATGACGAAAACCGTGCCGTTCCTCGTCCCGATGAACCCTCGTTGGCCAACGGTTACTACACTGCCGAGCAACTCGCCAATCAGGACGTCGTGGTTCTCTATACCAACTGTAGCAGCTTGCCGGGAGAAAACCGGTATACCCACAACCTGGCCGACTCGATCAAGTCAATCCGTTATCTCGACAGCGATCTCGATTGTCGGCGCAGAGACAGCAGCGTCATCTATCTCAAACCGGGTGACATAGAAAGTTATGACGGGGTGATGATAAAAGCGTTCGATCCGTTGCAATCGCCCGTTTTACCGATTTTGTCGTATCTGATCGAGGTCGACGACCTCAACATCCTCTTTTGCGGTTTCAGTATCGATACCGCGCAAGCGTTCCGTACAGCATTCGATGATGCCCTCCAGGGAATCGACCGTCTGGATTTCGCGATCATGGCCATTCCCGATCCGGAGACAATCGGAAGCTCCGATCTGAAATACGTTGTCGACCGGGCACATCCCCGAGCGATCCTGCTGCATTCGCCAAACCGGGATTTCATGAATTACCGTAGAACCGCCGACGACATTCTGAACTGGGGCACAGGAACGGCGGTATTTGCTCCGGCCAACGCCGGCGACAGCTACCATTATGTGCGGGAATGAAAGCCGTACCATACGGCATCAACCTCTTCCTCGACACGGTCGAAAACACTCGACAAGCCGGTCGGTTTTACTCTATATAACGCTTGAGGAAGAACCATGACGGAGATCGCTTATCTCAGAGATATCGTAGTTATCCTGGCTTTGTCGGTTGCCATCGTAACCCTGTTTCATCGCCTGCGACTCCCTCCGATTGCCGGGCTTATCGCCGCCGGGGCATTGGTAGGACCTTTCGGTCTTGGCCTCGTGAGTGATCCTCACCAGGTCGAAATGTTGTCCGAGATCGGCGTCACATTGCTGCTGTTCGGTATCGGACTCGAAATCCCCCTGGACCAGCTCAAGAGACTCTGGCGACTGATTCTCATGGGCGGTGTAGCTCAGGTTGGTTTGACAACCGGCGTGGTTTATCTGATCGCTCGCGCCTTCGACATTCGCCCGCAAGAGGCGTTGGTATTAGGCTGCATAATTGCGATTTCATCGACTGCTATCGTTCTGCGCGGCCTCGAACAACGAGGCGAAATCGACGCTCCTCACGGCCGTTTCAGCATGGGGCTGTTGATTTTCCAGGACCTTTGCGTCGTCCCGATGATTCTGCTCATTCCGTTGCTGGGAGGAACCGGGTCGAGCGGTGCGATGGTAACCACTCTGGCCCGGGCACTAGGTATTGTGGCCGTAGTTCTTATCGCAGGGCATTATCTCGTACCACGACTCATGGAATTGATCGCTCGCGTCCGCCAGCGGCAGTTGTTCATTATGGCGGTACTGCTTATCTGCATCGGCACCGCCTGGCTCAGCGCCTCAGCCGGTGTCTCGCTGGCGCTCGGGGCGTTTTTGGCCGGACTGGTCGTAGCCGGAAGCCAGTATCGACATCAGGCGCTGGCCGATGTCATCCCGTTCCGCGAGGTGTTCATTTCGCTCTTTTTCGTTTCGGTCGGTATGCTTATCGACCTGCGCTCCTTAACCGCCAACCTCGGCAGTGTCGCTTTGTTGCTGGCGGCGATATTGATATTGAAATTTATCGTAATTTTCGCTACCGGCGTTATGCTGCGCCTGCCGCTACGCGTTTCGATCATGTCCGGTACGGCCTTGGCGCAAGTGGGTGAATTTTCATTCGTGTTGATGGGAGTAGCCGGCGCACATCAGGTGATGGCGGAGAATCTCAGCGCCAATCTGACAGCAGCGATTGTTTTATCGATGGTGATCACACCGCTGCTTTTATCGGCGGCGCCCAAACTGGCAGCCGGAGTCGGCAAATTGGGAGCGCTGACTCGTCTGCTTGAGATTTCACCGGCGGAACAGGCTGATCAGACCGAGCAAAAACGTGAAGGCCATGTTATTATCGGGGGCTACGGCCTGGCCGGACATCATCTGGCCGAAGCGCTAAAACAGTGCCGTCTTCCGTACATTATAGTCGATCTGAACCCGGAGAATATCCGACGCGGTCTGGCGGCTCACGAGCCGATCTATTTCGGCGACATTACCAGTCCGGATGTTCTCAGTCATCTTGATCTGAAACGGGCTTCGGAGTTCGTTATCGTGATTAACGATCCGGACGCAACCGCCCGAGCGGTCCGTGCTGCCCGAGCGTTATCTCCCGACATCCACATTCTGGCTCGAACCCGGTACATGATGGACAGCGGCCGGATGACCGCCGCCGGGGCTTCCGAAGTGGTTCCGGCGGAACTTGAGGCCTCCCTCGAAGTAACTTCCAGAGTGCTTAAAAGACATCGCCTGCAAGCCGATGATATCGATCGCCGTATAGACTGCCTGCGCGATACCGACCACTTACAGCACTAGCATTATGTGTCGACCGGTGATTCTCAATTCACCGGGAAGGTATAGTCAATCAACAACCAACGTACATCTACCGGGTCTTTATCGGGAATAACCGTCAGCGCCTCGATATCCATATAAAGGATGCCGACTTCGGGGGCATAATAGATTGTGTTGTGCTCGGTATAACCGGGGCCTTCCCAGGAACGGTCGATATGATAGGACAACATGAAATCACCGATTCTGATAGCCCATTGAGAGCTGTCGACCACGCTACAAGTATCGTACCAGTCGCCGCCGGGAGGAGCAACCGACCAACCGTTCCCGACTTTCGCCGGAAGAATTAGAATTGTCGGATCGGAATAAAGACCCAGGTACATCTTGACCGTATCAACTTTTACGACTACAGCCACGGTGTCGATAAAATCGTTGAATTCACGTCGCCAGAGGCGGGCCATATCCCCGTTCCCCATGATCTTCTGCCCCACGATCCGGACCTCAATAGTATCCTGGAATCCCTCGACACTATCGATAATTTCATAATGATAAATCGATCCGATCTCATTCGGAAAAAGTTCGGCTGCGTTTTCGGACGGGTTCACCAGAATATCGTTATCGCAGGCTAAGGCTATTATGAGAAGCAGCACCGCGATTATGATCAAAGTGATAACTCTATTCAAACGATCCTCCATATTATTAAGCAAAGATACTTGCTCTACAGATTCAGGCTCCTGATACAAGGACGAATATAGTCAATCGGTTGCCTAGTACAAAACGTTTCCAATCCTTTTTATATGCAGAACGGTGCAGGCGAGAAGGTACATTCCGCCAGTTAATATATTGACAAACAACAAGTTAATTAAGTCTTCAGGTCCGGCATAAGGGTTGCATTTCAGGCCGGTATGGAATGTTATTTTGGTTCTTTAGATTTGCCCGAAGGTAACGACACGCACAAATCGGCAGTCGTGGCTTTCCAGATTCCCCAGATAGGGATCAAGTTCAAGGCTCCTTTTGCAGCCGTCGATTCAGATCACGGTGATCTGGCCTCGCTCCTGGCCTTGCTTGAGTTCATCGACTCCAACCAGAAGTACTTTTCCAATCACACGTACCAGATATTCGGCAACAATCTCCATATCGTGAACATCCTCAACGGTCGCGAACAGGCTCCGGCCAAATTCGCCGGACTGGTGGCGCGGGCCGATGAATACCGTGAACGATATCGCTTTTCGCTGGATTGGGTTCCCTCAGGGGACAATCCCGCTCTCGACGAGTCTCTTTTTGATTGACCCTCCTTCGGAGTCGACCATATAATCAGTCGTTATGGTGACTCCGTCAGATCTGATCAAAGAAATCAACGCCGGTAAATTCCGTCCCGCTTACTATTTCTACGGGGCGGAAGACTACCGTATTTCGGAGGCGGTGAAATACGTCTCCCATAAATACCTGCCGGATCGGCAAATGGTCACCAACTGCCGCAAGCTGGACGCCAAGCGTACGCCGCTGGCCGACCTGATGGCCGAACTGGCCCAGATGCCGATGCTCGGCGAACGTCTGGTGGTTATAGTTTACAACTTCCAGCATTACAAACCGAAACAGATCGAACAGGTTGTAAAACTGCTAACCCCGGCTGATCCCTCGCGGGTGGTTATTTTCTCTTCACCTTCGCACTACGCCCCCAAAAAGAACTCAGCTTTCGTAAAAAACCTGGAATCGTCCGGAGTTGAAACAATTGAGTTCGGCCGGTTAACCCAGCGGCAGGTAGTTGCTCAAATTACCGGATCTCTCAATAAGGCAGCTTTAAAAATCGAACCGCAGGCTCTGGAATTCCTGGCCGGGCTGGTTTCCGGTAACCGAGGCGGCCTTGATACCGAGGTCTCGAAATTGATCAATTACAAGGGTGAAGGAGCCACGGTAACACTCGACGATATCCGCCATATCTGCTCCGGTTATGAGGTCTACAACGTGTTCGAATTGGCCGACAGGATGGTCGAGGGTCAAACGCAACTGGTGCTCAAAATGATCGCCGGGCTTTTATCCGAGGGACAATCGGGAGCGGCTATCTCCACCCTGCTGCAAGGGCATTTCATTTCGCTCTATCTGGTCAAAGAGGGAAAACAACCGATGGGGAATCGAGGCTGGATGACTCCCCGGCTTCGCAGCCAGGCCGCCCGGTTCAAGACCGAACAACTCGAACAGATTCTAATCGACCTGGCCGAACTGGACGCCGATCTGAGACGTAGCGACCTTGCTCCCAAAGCCCTCCTGGAACAAGCCGCTCTTAAGCTCTGTCAGAGGAATTGACCATGGCCGACAATCCACGGGAAGAAAAACCGATTCAGCCGGTATCCTCAACAGAGACCAAAGACGAAGAGACACGGCTGATCGAAGCGGCGCAGAACGGCGACAAAAGGGCTTTCGGGCAACTGGTCCGGAGGCACCAGAAGCGGTTGTTCCGCTTCATCTACGGCTTGACAGGTTCCTTTGACGTGACTGAAGATATTGTACAGGAAGCATTTATCAAGGCACATGGGGCGCTTGAACGGTTCCGGACGGGATTTGCCTTTTATCCCTGGCTGGCTACGATTGCGCGGAATTTGGCGTACAATCATATCGCCCGGGAGGAGAAACAGGATTCACTCAACGGGCTGAGTGAAAAAGGTTTTGACCCGGCCCAGACGGATCCGGGACCGCTGGATAAACTCCTGGATCAAGAGGGACAAAAACGATTTTACCAGGCCCTCAAGAAAATGCCTGCCAAGTATCGTAGCGTTTTCGTACTGAGGCATTTCGAGGATATGGACTATGCAGCTATTGCCTCGTATCTTAAAATACCCCCCGGGACGGTGGACTCCCGTCTGTACCGGGCACGGCAATACCTGCTGGAAGAACTTAAGGATCTTCTGCCGGACAGTCAGGCGGACAGGTGAATTCGATGAATCACGAGTATTATCGCGACCGAGTATCGGCTTATCACGATCAGGATTTGACACCCGAAGAAACCCGGATGATGCAGGAGCATCTGGAATCGTGTGAAGAGTGCCGGGCCTTACTCAAACAATTCGAAAAACTCGATCAACTGGTTGAGGCTCACTCCGGCCTGGACGGCGATGATTACTGGGAACAAGCGGCACAGAAGATCGACCGAGCCATAGCCGGTGAATCGGATGCAACTGAAGTAACCGATATACGTCCGGCTCATCATGGTTTGTTCTGGAAGATTACCGCGGTCGCGGCTTCGGTCGCCGTACTGACCTTTATCGGACTCAACCGAAACAAATTGTTCGAGCAACAGGAAACGATTCAAGAGCAACCATCCGAGGTATTATCAATACCGCACCAACCTCAGACAGACGACAACTTACCGGCAATGGATGAAGGCCGAGCGACAGTTGAAGAGCCTGAGACGATCGTGGGTGATTGGGATGAAGCTGAAGAGACTCCCGCACCTGCTATAGCTGAAACTCTTGAGCAAAGCGTCGATTCAAAAGCATCCATTACCACCGAAGAACAATTGCAGGAGAAACCCGAAGCAGTCGGTATAATCCTGACCGCTGATGCCATCAAAACACAGCCGGTAAAGAAAACAGCACCGGAAAAGGCCGAGATTGAAAAATCGGCCAAGGCTCCCCTGCCGCCTCAGGGAAACTCGGACAGCGAGAAAGATAAAGAAGAGAAATCTTCCAACCGGGAAGAAATTGGACACTCGATTAAGGTGACCTCACGGGCCGATGTCATAGATAAATTCCAGGTAACCAACCAGGTTGTCAGGACAAATCCGATTACCGACGTGGATTCTCTGCTTGACTCCGGCGCGTCAATCAGGCGGGAACGGATGAAGGTGGTTCAGGACTCGATCCGGGACTCAATACAGACTGAACTGAACTGTCTCCGTGAGAAAAGAGACGGATTATTGGCGCAAGTTCAACAAGGTGGACAATTACCGGGTGGCGCAGCAAAGGCGCTCGGATCGGAAACTGCCGACTCGAAACAATCTGCGCCCACCATGGCTGCCGGAGAAGCAGTTCTCACGGCCGATTCAATTCAGCAACTCCAGTTGAACCTGCTGGAAACATGGTATCAGATATCCTTAATAACACCCGATAGCACCGAATTCCACCAAGCTGTTGATTACCTTAATGTAGCAACCAATCATCATTCAAAAGAGGTTCGGGAGCAAGCGGGGGAATATCTTCAGATACTCGCTAAACACCGCCGCCCTTAAAAAGCCATTCACTCACATGAGTAACTTTTTAAGCCTTACCACCGTATATAAAGCCAAAGAGATCCTGGCCCCATAGCGAAGGAGCAGCCATGACTAGAAAGCTTTATAGATCCTCTCACGATAAATTCCTCGGCGGCGTCTGCGGCGGTTTGGGTGAGTATTTTGAAATCGATCCGACTCTGGTACGACTGATCGTAGTCTTACTGACCATGGCTACGGCCGGTTCCGTTACGCTTGCTTATATCCTGGCCTGGATCATCATACCGACCTGCCCCGAAGGCGTCCCGGCGCCTTCAGAGCCGATCCATTATCCTTCCTGGTCTCGCTATCTGCCCGGATTGTTGCTGGTTGTAATTGGTGCTCTCATGCTGATGCACGAATTCTGGTTCTGGTTCAGTTGGGGTGAAATGTGGCCGGTTGTCCTGATCCTCTTCGGGTTGTTCCTGGTTTTCCGTCACACTTCACGCAACCGTTCTACCCATGAAGAACACCATATCAACGGTGCTGATTATCACTCAAGGAACGGAGGAGAGACATCATGACTCCAGCACGTTTCAGATGGGGACTTATTTTCGTCACTATCGGCGCCCTGCTCCTGCTCAGGAACATGGGAACTCTTAACGATGATTTCTGGATCGATCTCGCGATATACTTCCCGGTCGTTCTGATAGCGATCGGCATCGAAAAGATATTCACGCACACCAGATTCCAGATCATTTCGTATGCCACTTCGGTCTGCCTTTTAGTGACAGCATTCTTCATAGCATTTCATAGCGGCAGCGGCGGCAGCGACAACAGTTTCTTTCACGAGTCAAGACATCGCCTTGAAGCCCCCAATGACGTGCAACTCATCAAGGCGGACCTGAAACTGGGAGAAACCGACCTGACCATCCGCGACAGCGGCAGAGACCTCATTTACAGCCGATTCGATCGCTTCACGCGCAAACCTCGTATCGATTACGATGTTGAGGACAGCGTCGCAGAGATCCAATACTCCGAGCGCGGCTCAGGATTGCTGGGGGGGATAATCAAGATCGATGCCGAAAACGAGCAGGACTGGTACGTTCGTTTCAGTGATATCATTCCACTCGATCTGGAATGCACGGGACACGGCTCCGACATTCATCTTAACCTGGCCACGACACCGTTGCGCCGGTTAACCCTCGATACCGACAATGCCCGCGTTTATCTCAAAATCGGCGATCTGGAACCGGAGGTGAACGTGACTCTGAACGGCGCCGATTCGAATCTCCGCCTGCGCGTACCGCGTTCAGCCGGGCTGCAGGTCAAAGGACAAGACTACGATTCTTATCTCGACCGCCTTGGTCTGATCGAAAAGGACGGTTTTTACATTACGAGCGGTTATGATTCGCTGCCGGTAAAAGTGAGTATCGACGTCGACGAGGCTCTCTCTTCCTTCACCGTAGATTTCTTCTAACTCGCATCAGCGAAGTTGACATGAAAAAAGGCGGAGACCTGACCGGTCTCCGCCTTTGTATTTTTGATAAATATCCAACCTATTATTCGAACGGGTTCAGAAGTTGTTCCGACGATACCTGACTTGGAGTCTGCGTGGTTTTGGAAGAACTGCTGAGGTCGTAGGTATCCCCCAGGTAGCAGTCATCACGATAGATCGTCAAATGCCCGCTGCCGAGATTCGGCATCCAGTCCCGCAGAATCGTGCTGGTGTTGATAAAGAACACGTTGTTGCAAACCAGGTCGATTGCATCGGGGAAATCCATCTCTTCCCAACGGATTCCGATTTCCATAACGTTGGTATCCGCGGGCACATAGTAATAAGCCAGGTCCCCCGGACCGCCGAGCACGATCCAGGTGGATTCATCGGAGGCTATTGACGACCAGGCTTCATAGCCGTGAGCACCGATTATTACGCGATACTCCGCTCCGATATCGTTGATGTAGGTGCCGTCGCTGGTGAAATGCGTGAATCCGGTCGCGGCGCTCTGATCGGTATCGAGGAAGATTCCTAAATCAAGAGCGGTATCGTTGGCCGGATCATCCCAGTTTTCCCAGAACTCGTAACGAAGCTCCAGTAAGGTGTCGGTGCTGCGAGAGAGCAAGCGCTTGAGATCTACGCGCTGGTCATCGTTGGCATCGGTTCGTATTTCCTGCCAGAGATAATACACCGGCATGGTGTCGGAGATACCCATACGGTCCTCGGCATCATAAGCACGAGCATAGACATTGTGCACCGTCCCGATTTCATAGCCGGAGGCATCCCAGAGGAACTCGAACGGTTCCGAGGTATCGTCATGACCGGTTTGATATACGTTGTCGATGTAAAACTCTACCCTGGTCACCCCGATCGGATGCTGTGTAACAATCGAGACGGTCACCGTATCACCGATAATGGCGGTATCTCCCATTATTGAGCTGTAGTACGGATTGACTACGAAGGCTTTCGGGATATACGGATCTACCCCGGTAGTGAAACGCCAGCTATAATTGGCAGTCAGATGGTTGCCGTATGTATCGACCGCCGCCGTCGTAATGGTCGCGGTGTAAACGGTCTGATAATCGAGCGTGTCATCGGGAGTAAAAACGGCCGTGGAATCGACATAACTGACCGTGCCGGAAACCGCGGGAGCTAAGTAGAACGAAGCCTCGGTAAAACCAGCCGGGTTCATCGTTTTGGAGAAAACGGCGCTGATCGGCTCGGCGGCATCGACGCCGGTAGCGTTGTTTAACGGAGTGGTTCTTATTATCTGCGGCGGCGTGGTCGCCGGATCATCGACGATACTGAACGACCAGACATAAGACTCGGCCAGTTCGTTGCCGGCCAGATCGGTAACACCGGTTCCAATCGTAAACTGATAGGTTGTTCCGTAAGCTAAAAGGGCACCCGGGATAAACGTAACCTCATTCGAATCAACCTCGAAACTGCCGGTAAACGACGGAACCGAGGTAATCGTACTCGCCGATACTGATCCCGAATCAATCGCCTCCGAGAACAGAATGATAATCGAAGTTTCGCGAGCAATCTGTTCGGCTTCGGCGCCCGGACTGACCGACTGCACCGTGGGGCGGGTGGTATCCGGCTCGGGATCGATGGGATTGTCCCCTTTGCAGGACGACAACATCAGTAAAAATGCCAGGGCCGGACTCGCGACCAGCATCAGGATTTTAGGAATTGCGAAGATAGCTGTTCCTCGTATTAAAGTAATTCGTTGTTTTTCTTATACTAAGTATATCGTCTTCTCGACGCAACCTCCCTAGTTCGAAGTTCCACCCCGGATCCCGGACGGAACAATACCGGTCTCCCCAAAATCTGGACTGCAACTTGATTATCACTTGAAAGCGCAGGTTCGAAGACGGACCTGCGTTACGGGGATTATGATCCGAATTTCCCCCTTGAAGGCGAGTTGCCATTCGCCAATCTCACCCAAGGGATGATCCCGGACACAAAACCGGCATCCTCCTGCAACTATCCCCCATCAACGGAAAAGGCCGGGAGCAATCCCGGCCTTAATCCATTCAACCATAGAGTCTATTGTCTTAGAAAACCTCAGGATACTCCGGGCAAGGCACCGGAGCCGGTCCCCAGTTGAACATGTGGTTCACCAGATAAATCAGGTCGGCGATGTTCGGGCCGATCCCGTCGCCGTCGATATCACTGGCGGCCATACACGGCGGCTCAGGGCCACCCTGGAACATGTAACTTACCAGGTAAACCAGGTTGGCGATATCGGGTCCGTTGCCGTTCCCTGAGACATCTCCGCGAATCTCGCAGCAACAGGCATCGCCGATACCGTCCAGATTGTTATCCTCCTGCCCCGGGTCGTATGCCGAGGGGCAGATATCACAGTGATCCGGCACACCGTCCTCATCGTAGTCGTCGCTGTCGTTATAACCGGGACAGACATCGCAGGAGTCGGGAGCGCCATCGCTGTCCGAATCGGCAAAATCATCGTAACCCTGACAGACATCGCAACCATCCGCTACGCCGTCGCCGTCTGAATCGACCAGGTCATCGTAGCCGGGACATTGATCGCAGGAATCGCCGATCCCGTCACTATCGCTGTCGGTCTGATCGGGATTGTTGACATAGGGACAGTTGTCGACATCGCCGCAAAGGCCGTCGCCGTCGCCGTCATCGGTTTCATCGTAGGGACAAACGTCGCAAAGATCACCGACCATGTCGCCGTCACTGTCGAGCTGATCCACGTTGTAATCACCGGGACAGTTGTCGAAAACATCGCAGGCGCCGTCGCCGTCACTGTCCGGCAAATTGGAAATGTCACACGAGGCGGCTCCCTTGATCGGCACGGTCGGGTCGCCGAACAGGTTCAACTCATAAGTACACCAGCGCATACATGATTCGTCGATACGGTAGGCATTATCTTCTTTGGAGTCATGGTTGGCCGGGCCGAGACGGGTGATATCCTCACCGAAGAGGGCATCGAAAAATTCACGGTCGAATCTTTGCGAGGGGCCGTCGGTATCGCCGCTGCCCCAGCCGTAGCGAGCGTTCAGAATAGCGGCAAAAGCGGCATAGTCGGTCTTGATCGTAAGATATTCGGCGTAACTGTCACTGAGATCGAACTCGCCCGCCATGCAGCCCTGGGAGTATTCGAAAAAGAGGTCGGTGTTGATAAGCTGATATTGAACGTAGCTCGAAGACATCTTCATGTTGTAGCTGCCGTTGCTGTGACCATAATGGTTGATAATATGCAGCCCCGCATTAATTCGTGTCTTCAACTCCGACACCGGCCAGTCACCAGTGGGCCAGGTCATATCGTAGAGACGATCTATCTCGTACTTATCTGATGGTATCCCTACCGTAGTGTACCGGTGGGCCGAACTGCCGTCGACAATTTCATCCTTGGAATAGCCGCCGTAATCACCGAGACCGCCGAAGCCGAGATACTCACCGAGCATGATAGCCTTTTTCAGATAGGCACCGTTGGCGTTCATGTACTGGATCGTCTTATTGACGAACCGATTCGCCTCGGTCGTGTTGCCGACGGAGGCACGTCCGAGATAAACCTCGGCCACCAGATCGACATCGCTGGAGCCGCGGCCATCGGTCGGCTCGCCCCAGCGATCGTCCATATCGGAGTTATAATTGCCGTCAAGACAGGCGAAGAAGAAATCCGACGGCATGGAATACTCAACATACTCGGAGCCGCTCCACGCCTCCACGAACAGGTCCTTGGCCGGAATAACGTCGTCATCGCCGCCGATCAAGACATAGGAAATACCATCGGCCGTATAACGTTCACGGATCGAGTCACGGATCACCACCGGATCACTGGAGCCAAGGGTTGAGGTCGTTACGATCTCCGTAAGAATGCCGGTTGTATCGTGGTAGTCCTTGAGTTGCTGGAACGATGAAGCCAGCGCATCGGTAGTGATGATCAGCATGTCGTATGACTTGGTTCCGGATTTGGCGGCCGCGTAGTAACTGTCGGCGGCATCCGGATTGTCGACTTTAGCGCGAATGGCGAGATCATCCTCGGGTAAACCACGGAACAGGTCGGAGCTCTTTCCGGCGTTCTGGGTGGTAACGGTCACCGTCAGTTTAGGATAAAAATACAGCTCACCTTTATCGGGAATATATTCCACCGGGGTGAGTTTCAGGACCAGATACGGGTATCCACGGAATTCCTGCACACCGATCTCTTCATATCGGTTTTCGGGAATCACCGTATTCAAAGAATAAACCTTGGGATCGGGAGTCGGCGGTTTCTGCGCACTCGGTCCGAGCGAGATCGGAGTCGGCGCCGCCACCGGTTCGACGTTCAAACCGGTAGCAACCAGTTCACGAACCGATCCCGTAACATCGACCGAGACTACTTCCGCACCAAGCGGGAGCAGAATCTCAGCACCGCGCGCCGGGAGTGAGGGCCAGCCGATTTTACCACCATTGGGAGCGTTTTCGATCTGAACCTGATCAAACGTTCCTCCGATGTTTTGGATCGTCTCGATCCGGGGATACTCGAATTCATAACTGACAGTTATCTGATCGGCCGAAACTGCCGCCGCCAACAGAAAAATCAGGGCGGGTACAAGTGACCGACAACGTTTGAACATTACCAAAGGAGTCACGCTTCACCTCTTTGAGTGCTTGACGATCATTCTTTTCGTTTTCAGGTGCAGGGCAGAATCCAAGCCGGAAGGGAAAAATAATTTTATGGCTTGGAATCGCCAATAACGGTGGCGGTACCAAAGGTGAGACTCAACCGCAGAAACTGAATCCTGTCTTGCACAATACATAATATAGGTCAAAAAGCAAAACCGTCAAGGTAAATGGCGTGGAATACCCTATGAATTAACAAGTTAGGACAACACAACCCGCGTGAAATGATCCGGGTCCGTGTCTCCCTCGGTGTTTAACAACAATATACGGCTCTTAGGGTTGAGGCCGATAGCAGCGCGGGCTGATTCGAGTTTCGGATCGTTGATCAGGGCCAGCAGCGCCGCAAGAGTTGCGGCGCCTGATTCACCCGCCACGATCTGGCGATCATCATCTGAGGGGAAATAATAAGCTCGCATAGCCTGCACCGCCCAGGAGTCATCGATTGCGAGAAAACCATCGAAGGCGTCACGAATAAGCGGCCAGACTACCGGTGAGATATTGGCGCAGTTGAGACCCGCCATAATCGTCTTGAGATTCCCTTTTGACGGAGTCGGGCGTCCCTGGGGATCGGCCGCCGATTCCAGCAAACAGGCTGATTCGGTCGGTTCCACACAGATTAGTTTGGCGGTACTTTTCCCCGGTCCATGACGATAGTACCAGGCGCCACAAGCGGCCAGGGTGCCGACGCCGCCGGGGATAAAAATCAAATCGAACGACGTCTGTCCCGCGGTTACTCCTTTGATTTCATCGAACAGCGTGATATATCCGGCGGAGACATCACGCGGAATCTCCTCGTATCCGGGCCATGAGGTATCGGATATAATCTGCCAGCCGTTCTGCTGAGCGCTGGATATGGCGGCTTTGACGGCATCGTCATAGCAGCCGTCGACTACAGTTACCCGGGCTCCTTCACGGCGGATGTTATCGATCCGCGCCGGGACGGTATCGCTCGGTACGAAGATCGCCGAGTACTGGCGCATGATTCGGGCGATATGGGCTACAGCCCGGCCATGGTTGCCGTCGGTAGCAGTACAAAACGTGTGCAGACCCGCCGGGACCAGTCGTCGGTTGCGGTAGATATCACCGGGACGGAGACCGGGACGATCCAATTCACGCCGAAGAAAACAATCAATGGCATAGCTCGCACCAAGGATTTTGAACGCCTTGAGACTGAACCGGAAGGACTCATCCTTGACCAGAATTTCCCCCACACCGAGTCGAGCCGCCAGATGCGGCAGCGAGATCAAGGGAGTTGGGCTATAACCCGCCATCGCTTTATGAACCGCACGCACGGCTCCGACCTGAAAAGGCCCGGTAAGCGCAGCCGGCCAGACAGGTTCGGTTTGACGATGCTGGTTCAGAATAAAGCGACTGGTTTGTTCATCGGCATCCATACAGATAAGTACGGCAAAACAGGCCGGTTACTCAAGCAGATTCGCAGCTCAGGATTGATAGTAATCTGATAATAAAACAGAAAATAACCGGCGACCGGTATTGCCTGAAGACACCTTCTTACCCGGAGATTGTCGACAAACCTCAATCGCGGCGGAGACAAGCCCCGCCGCTACGCGTTAAAGAGCCCTAACCTCACATAGCGGGCAGCCTGGTGTCTCCCGTATTACACCCGTATTACAGTTGTGGCTCAACGAATATCCAGGAGTATGACTTTTTCAATCTCCCCCCAAAGTCCCCCGGTACACCAAAGGACGTCTGCCGTTCATGAATGTCTTTATGAGATGATTATGGACAGGGGACAAGATCGTTGCCCTGTTGGAACATATACGACGTTAGCTTCACCAAATCAGCTATATCAGGTGCGCCCTGTGAACCGTTGACATCGCCGTTTAGCAAACAATCCGGAGCGGAGCCCTGTGAAAACATATAGTCGACCATGAACACCAGGTCCGTTATATCCGGGCCATCACCATTGCCGTTTAAATCACCCCGTAAGGTACAACAACAGGCATCCCCGACGCCGTCCTGATCGCTGTCGCGTTGATCGGTGTTTGCGATAACGACACAATTGTCGCAGACATCGCCGACCTTATCACCATCGCTGTCGGTTTGAGACGGATTATACGTTTGCGGGCAGTTGTCGAGGTAATCGGCATAGCCATCATTGTCGCTGTCGGTACTCCCCCCGACTCGACGCCAAAGCAACTCCTGCACGACTTCTCGTAGAAATACCAGAAGACTATCCTGTGAGTCGCTATAACCGGCCAGACTCAGATGCGAACCCGAGGCCTCACCGTTGAAGTAACGAGTTTGCAGACAATATCGATTGGCTGAGTCCGGGCTCGTTTCGCAGAGATGCTGATAGGAGTTCCATTTCCAGATATTTCGACAGGCCGCATCATCGTGGGTGAAGAATTCATCGCTGTCGAACCAGCTCGCCAGATCGTAGGTTATTTTAGCAACCGAGGAATCATACTGTCCCCGGTCGTTGATACGCAACGGCGTGCCGAACGCCAGCCCGACATTGATTTCCGGATGAGCCGCGATCGAGTCTCGCAGCACCCGGTAAAGGACCCTGATACTGTCCGCCTGGGCCTGGGTCATATATGCCCAGCAATCGTAGGGATTTTTAATCAGGACAAAATCGTATCCGTCAATTTCAGTCACGGGATTGGGGAACGATGAAGGAACCTCGTGAGTGGTAAACATCCTCCAGAACAGGGAGTCTTCCTTGTCCGGCATGAAAAAGAATTTATTGAGAATACCGGCATAGCCGTTCGTGCCCATACCGGTGTTGTCGTTCCAGATGCGCATGCGGTTGCCGGCGGCGCCGTCGAGGTTGTAAGTAAAATTGGAGAAACGATCAAAAGCGCAACCGTTGGAACCATCACCGGGAAGGGTGTCGGATATGGCGGTCGCGACGTAGTCGCCGTTCATGCGATAAGAGCGGAAAACGATCCGGGCGGTATCGGTTTCGGCCACTATCGTCATGGTATCGAGAGTCTCTATGATATTGCGATTATAACCGCCCCAGCAATACCCCTCGACTATTCCGGTTCCGACCGAATAGTGAATGAACAGGATCGAAATACGCTCCTGCCCCGCCCGAGCTACCGTCGATGTCGTTACCAGAGCTGCGATTATTATCAGCCACAGCTTCGTTGTCTTCAATTTAGTCTCCGGACAAAAAAACAGGACAAGTAATCTGATCAGTACAAAAGTTTCTGTTAATTAAATTAGTCTTATCCTCTGTCCTGTCAAGACAAAACGAGTCCACTTTCCGTTTCGGGGTATGTATCACCCCGGACTCAATCCGATATCTCCGCCGGTGTTACTGCCGAATCATTCTAAAACGCTTGTCCATTATTCGATTCGATAGTTAATTGTCTCAAAACATACTCATGAGGTTTATTTCTTATGGCTCAGTTATCTTTTCTAGGCGCCGTCGGCACCGTAACCGGATCGCGATTTCTGCTGGAAGTCGACGGGGTTCGTATGCTCATCGATTGCGGGATGTTTCAGGGTCAAAAGGAGAACCGATTGCGCAATTGGGAGAAATTCCCGATACCGCCGTCATCGATCGATCACGTTTTTCTGACCCATGCTCATATTGACCATGCCGGCTATCTTCCCCGGCTTTGCAACCAGGGTTTCAAAGGGAAAATACACTGTACCCGGCCAACCGCCGATCTTGCTCGGATTATGCTCAAAGACTCCGCTCATATTCAGGAAGAGGATGCCGAGTGGGCCAACAAGAAAGGTTTTTCCAAACATAAACCGGCCCTGCCGTTGTTCACGGTACGTGACGCCGAGCGTTGCATGCAGCAGTTCGAGCCGGTTCATTACGGCGAGCGACTCGACATCACCGATAAAGTCTACATGAAATTCAAGGATGCCGGGCATTTGTTAGGTTCGTCGATGGCCGACATCCGAGTCGAGGACGGTAAACGGCGTCGTAAAATCCTCTTCTGCGGTGATCTCGGCCGACCCGCTCGCGCCTTGCTGCGTGACCCCACCCAGGTTTATAACGTCGACTATCTCGTGATCGAGTCAACCTACGGCAACCGGCTGCACGATGATTCCAATTTCCGGGAAGAATTTATCCGGGTCATTCACGAATCCCGGGAACGCGGCGGCGTGCTGATCATTCCGTCGTTCGCGGTCGGACGGACTCAGACGGTGTTGTACATGTTGCGCGAACTCGAAACGAAAGGATTCATCCCTTCCCTGCCGATCTATGTCGATTCACCAATGGCAATCGACGCGCTCGACATTTACGAACGGCGGATCAAACAGCAGAATCTTTCCAGCCGTACTTTGACCATCAAGGGGATCAAGGTATTCCGTCCGCAACAACTCCACATCTGCGATACCCGTAAAAAATCGCAGGCGATCAACGACATCCAGAAAGACGCGATTATCATCTCGTCGAGCGGCATGGTCACCGCCGGCCGAATCATGCATCATCTGATCAACCGTCTTCCGAATCCAAAGGACACTGTGTTGTTCGTGGGTTATCAGGCCGAAGGAACACGCGGCCGCACGATGCTCGAGGGTGAACCGACCGTTAAAATCTACGGCCAGCACGTCCCGATCAAAGCCAAAATCGAAAACCTGTCCGGATTCAGCGGTCACGCCGACTACGATGAAATGCTGGCGTATCTCATGGCCTTCAACAAAGACCCGGAGAACGTATTCATCGTGCACGGTGAGAAGGATGCCTCACTTTCACTGGCGAATAAAATTCGCAAACAATACAAGTGGAATGTGACCGTCCCGGCATTCGGTGACACGGCCGAGCTGGACCTGTAGCTCTTAAAAACATCAGCAATAACCATGACATCGGCGGCGGAGCTTGTCTCAGCCGCCGTTTTTTTAAGAGAATAGTGTTCCGGTATAGCGGCATGATTTGTCTTCACCGCAGGGACAGGTCCGGAGATAAATCAAATTGCCGGGCGAGAAAAAAAGGGTTGAATTACCGCCTGCGAAACGAGTATCAAGGAGCAGGAGGAATAGAGAATGGACTACGGTAACATCGTCAAGGAATCGTTCAAGATTGCCTGGGAGCATAAATCACTCTGGGTTTTCGGTTTCTTCGCCAGCGGCGGTATCGGATTCAATTTCGATCCGAGCACGTTCGGGGGGAGCCGTTCCGAATTACCCTGGGGAACACCTAACGGCCTGGAGAATATATTTGATTCCCATTGGCTGCTGCCTTTTATCGGACTTATTGCTATCATAATACTGGTGTTCCTGATAGTTAATTTGATCTGTACCCCGGCTTTAATCGACGCCGTCAACCGCATCCGTCGCGGGGGAACCTACACATTCAAGAGCTCTTTTTCCGCCGGAGTAGATTTTCTCGGACGTTTCCTGCTCTTCTTCCTGATACTGCTCGCCTGCTCGATAGTGTTTTTCGGGGTGTTGGTCGGGATTGGGGCGTTAGCCTTTTGCATACATGTAGCTGTCGGAGTGGTGTCGCTTCTCATCCTTATCCCAGTTTTCATTCTCGGCATATCATTATGTTACGTCCTGACCGCACTGACCGAACGAGCCATGGTGCTTCGCAATATCGGCATTGCCAAAGCCTTCGATGAAGCCGTGCTTCTGATACGACGTGAACCCGGCAAGAACGCCATCATGTTGTTGATCAACATCGCCATTTCCATAGGCCTGAGCATGGGTTCAATGATCTTGTTCCTGATGATAGGTCTCCCGCTGGCGGCGCTAGGCGTATTGAGCGGTTTAAGTCTCATACCGGCTATAGTCTTAACGATGATTATCGGATTCCCGATTTCACTGGTGATAGGCGGTTTCGTGGGTACCGGCATATTCAATATGTACACCCTTTTCTATATCGAATTGGTCGAGCCGACCCAGCCGACCGCTGCTTCCATTCCGCCCGGTTTGTAATTTTGCCTTGATTTGCGGTGTCGGCAAGGTTTCCTTAGGCGCATGAAAAAAGTAATAATAGCTCTCGCAGTGTTTCTGTCGGCCGCCGCCGCGTTCGGGCAGTTTGTCGAATACAGCATATTCAGTTTCCAATACGACATTCCCGTGGTCGATTTCAACGACCGTTCCGCCTCGTTTCAACAAAGTCTTTATCCTCGACTGTTCACGGAAAGATCGGCCACATCGGATATGACCTGGGTGCAGAAAAACGACAGCACCCTGGCGGCTTTCTGGACCATCCAGGGCGACACCATCCTGCACATTCTCCGTGAATTGAGCGGCATTGAATGGCAGGAAGAGAGCTTTCCGCTTTACCTTGTCCGTTATTATCGCTCGCAGGGGGCCTCCGATCCGCTGGTGTTGCCGCTCGGCAGTTTCGGCGACGGAGACGTTCTCGAAGCGGCTCCCGAGGGCAGCCGTTTACAGTTGACTCTGATCTACCTGCTGGCGCATCGAATGCTCAATCAGGCCGCCTATCCACCGACGGGGACACAGTTGGGTATTTCATATCATCCGCTGATGCGGCCCGGCGCATATCGCCGGGACTGCCTCGCCATGCTTCTTGCATTGTCAACCGCCGAAAACATCATTGGAATAGACTCCACTAATGATGCCTATAATTCCGCTTTCTGGATAAATCACCAGCCCGGCCGAATGATTTTCGAGGAGTATTTCAAAAACCAATGGGTTCTTTCTCCCGATCACACGCTGGCCGACTGGATCGCGGCCGAACCATACAGCTCAACGCTAGTTTCGGTCACCCGTCCTCCGCGTACACAGCAACGTGACGTCAACGCGGGACCGGCCGAGTTCGTTGAAGGCCTGCCGCTCAAAGGTGAGCTGGGCTTTTCAGTCAAATTGGATGAGTCCAACCGCCTGATGATCGATAAAATCGATACCTATCGCCTCGCTTATGCCAACGGTCTGCGCCAGGGAGACCGGATTTATCGTGTCGACGGACGCCGTCCGCGCAATCAACTGGACATGGTTACCCGAATAACGGAGAGCCTTTATAACGGCGGCTCGACCCTTGACATCATCCGCGACGGCCAGTCCATGTTATTGGTTCTTCAGCCGATGAACACCGGCGGCGCTGAGTACGAAGAATACAACGAAACCTATGGTCCCGCTTTCCCCTCCGACAGTCTTTCCCCCGTCGACGGTCAGCCGTAGGCATGCCGCTTAATAGTAGTATTTGAGAATTACGAAGGGACGATCACTCACTTCCGGGGCTTCACTCGACCAGAAGTTGAGATATTCTTTTACCGGGGTCAGACCGATCTCTTCCTTTTGCAACCGAACCGTTCGGATTAGATCGCGCGGATCACGATAAATCGTGCGGACATTAATTGTCCAGACATCGTCGGGAAACTCATCGATTCCCCCCAGGACCAGAGGTGAAACTTCAGGAGCGGTCGACCAGGCAACGAGAGTCTCAGTCCAGGGATTTTCACCGGCAACGGCACGCCGAGCGGCAGCTGCTCCGGGCAGATAAGATTCTCCGGTGGGACGCAAACAGAGCCAGGCGGAATCAATATCGAACGGTGTCAAATACTCCGGCAACGGCGGCAGTTGCACCAACGCACGAGTGAATCCCATGAAAAATCGGCCATCATCCGCTTCGGTCGAGTAGTATTCCAGGCGCAGACGATCATCGTGATTATCACCCTGATGATAATCCCACCAGACGGGACAATCCGGACAACCGTCGAAATCGGTATAGACGATGTTGGCATCGTTGACGACATCTATGGAATCATAGATAAACCGCTTGAGAACAAATGCCAGTTCCGCGGTATTCAATTCGATTTTCACCCAGGTCGTTTCCGGATCGTATCTCGAATGGATCACCAATGTTTCATGATTCCCCTGCGGGACAATTGGGATAACGAAACGGCCGTCGTTGTCGGTTACGCCGCTCATACCGGCGATCTCTATCTGTGCGTCACTGACCGGTCCGTCGATGCGGTTGTAGACCTGCCCGGCGATAGATGTTGACGGCATCATTATATCCAGTTGTGAGATCGTATCCGGATCGAGGATTATCTCTTTCGTAACATAGTGTTGTTTGATCGCGTTCAGGGCATATTGACCGGCTCGCAGACTGTCTATCTTATAGGAACCGTCGGCGGCGGAGATAACCGAACGGCTGCCGCAGCGGATTAGAACATCGGCAACCGGAACAGCCGAACCGGACAGAAAAACATGTCCCTTGAGACCATCGGTGAATATCCTCGTTTCCATCAAGATATCGAAGTCGGTATGATATTTGATCGTTATCCCCTGCAGGTAGGGCTCATAGCCTTGCTTTGAGGCTGACAAAGTATTATAACCGGCGGAGAGATTGGTCAGAAAGAAATTGCCGTTGGCATCGGAGGTATCGATAACACCGTCGCACTCGACAATCGCGCCGACAATGATCTCATGATTTTCTACACTGCGCACCACCCCGGCCAGATCACCGACTCGTTCTACAGAATCGGTTGCTCTATCACAGCTTATGATCAGCCCTAACGCAACCGGCAATATCCAGAGGAGGGCGTCGATAGGTTCTCGAACCCGCATGTTACCTCCACCAGCACGCAAAGCATTACGGCACAGACTACCCACATATAATGACGAGAAGGATGACTTATTTGTCAAAACTAATTCTACCCAATCTGTTCGGAGGGCAACAACCGGACCGACCTATACCGATGCCATACAATAGGATATAGGTACGTCCAAGGGAACATAAACGAAGATTGACCTGACCATACCGGCCCTGATTCCGGGGAGAATCGGCCACATTCGCACACCTGTGGCGCCTGTCCGTGTAAGTACGGTGATACGATCAGTTGTTAATAGTAGAAGACGAGATAACCAGCAGATTCATCTGCTCTCATACTGGGAAATGAGGCGCGGCCGGCCAATAAAAAAATACGCCCAGGAGGAGTCGAACCCCCAACCTTCTGATCCGTAGTCAGACGCTCTATCCAATTGAGCTATGGGCGCATTTCGTGTCCTGAAATAACCGAGACAGAGCCGAAAGTCAAGGCTTTTCTGCACCGGATAAGATACCTTCGGTTTCGGGTCCACCGATCTTTGGGCTGCCCGCGTCGATAATATCCCCCGCATAAGATTCTCTCTGAGAAATTTACGACCTGGGTTCCCTTCCCGGAATCAGCAGCGTTAAAAAAGGGAATCATTCGCCGGTGGACATGAACTTAATCACCACAAATGCCACCACGATAAAAAGTACAAAGATCAGAAATAACCAAAACCTGCTTGACCCACCACCCCGCCCCTTAGATTTTGACGGCGGTCCTGCGGAATCCTGTTGGAGATGCTTATCGATCCGAGAGAGCCAGCGATCCTCGACATCCAGCAGTTCCTGCCCCTCGGCCGGTAAAGTGAAAACTTCGATTTCGTTAAACGATGACTCCCCTGTTTCAAGGATCTCAATACCAATCACGGTGACGTTGTCGGCCCCGCCGCGGTCGTTGGCAAGTTGCACCAGGTCCTTGCACATGCGCTCGATATCACCGGACTTGGCGGTCACGTCGTGGATATCCTCATCGTCGGCAAAACCACAGAGGCCGTCGGAACAGAGCATGAATTTGTCGCCCGGAGCGACTGTTATCAGACGATAGTCGATCTCCACGTTCTCGCGAACACCGAGAGCCCGGGTTATAACATTCTTGCCGACCCCCTCCAGTTCCTCATCGGCGCCCAGCATCTGTTTCTGGCGCATTTCAGCGACCCAGGAATGATCCATGGTCAACGGCGCCAGGCGCCGTTCCTCGACCCGGTAGGCCCGGCTGTCTCCGACATGCGCCACCGACATAAGATTGCCTTCAAGCGCAACCGCGACCACGGTCGTACCCATTCCGGACATGTTCAGATTGGCGGAGGCTTTGTTGTAAATCTGTCGGTTGGCCAGACGAATCGATTTGAGCAGCAGTTCACCCGATTTAGGCAAAGAGCGATCAAGAGCCAAATCCGGATCTGCCATCAATTCATCGCGGAAGGAATCGAAGGCAACGGATAAAATCTGCGAGGCGGTCATGGACGCTACCTCACCGGCCTGATGTCCTCCCATGCCGTCACACACGGCAAATACCTGGTGTTCTTTGTCGAGATGGAGAAAATCCTCATTCCCGCTTCGCACCAGGCCAATATCAGTTTTCCCTGCGACCTTAAATTTCAGCGCCACTTAATTATCCTGCTCGGTTTCTGCGATGATCGCCCCCGGCTGTAGCCGTATCAGCCGATGACCAGAGGTACTTTTAACTAATTAGGGACGACCTGCCAACGAGCGCAAGAAAAAAACCCCGGTCAAACGACCGGGGTTTTTATATCTGACGTAGCAGACACTACTTAACCAGAACCATCTTTCGGGTCTGGCTCGACTCGGCGGTGGTAATGCGATAGAAATACACACCGGAAGAAAGCGCCGAGGCATCGTATTCGAACTCATGTGAACCGGTCGACAACGATCCGAGATCGCGCATGTCGACAGTCCGACCGAGAATATCGATCACGCTCAATGAAACCGATGAACGGCTCGGGATCGAAAAGACGATGGTCGTGGTCGGGTTAAACGGGTTCGGATAGTTCTGACCCACCGAAAGTTCCGTCGGCAGCATGCCGAACGGATCGTCATCGATACCCGTAGCCACGACGCTGATCGTGAAGGAACCCTGCAGAATCAATGACGGATCGTAGGCTGAGGCGACGTAATAAGTAATCTCACTGACATCGTCCTGCTCGGCGTCGTAAGGGACCGTGACGGTGAACGTAACGTAGACTTCCTCGTCCGGATCAGCCGGCCAGAAGCTCAGCGGATCGTTGGTGGTCCAGGCCAGGTTTGATTCGGATATTATGCTGTACATGTCCGGGACGTTGCCGTCGTTGGTTACTCCAACCTGTACGTTCACCACCTCACCCGGTGAGGCGTAGGTATTGGCCGGAGCGGTCGTGATTGAGGCCGCGTATTCGACTTCGGCGTCGCGGATAGCTGTGACCGAACCGCTGACGGAAGCCGAAGGCAGCGCGGTCTGCGAATGAACCGTGTAGGACAGTTCGTCGTACATGTTGGAGGTGAACGGCGGAAGAAAAACATCGAACCAGACGTAAGCGGTCTGGCCGGGATCGGCGTAGATGTAATAGTCCGGAACGGTCACGGTCCAGCCGTTGGCCGAGGTGACTTCGATGGTGTAAAAGTCCAGACCGTTGCCGTTGTTCTGAACGCCCACCTGGAAACGCAGGGTCGTACCCGGATCGCCGCTCGTGTTGGATGGCGGATCGACCAGCGTCATGCCGAAGGTGAAATCGTTGGCGGAGAGATTAACGATCGAGGTAGCCTTATCCTGCCAGTAAATACTTCCGGAGACAACCTCGGCGGCAGCCGGACGACCGTTAATGTAGAAGCTGATCAGGTCACCGGTTTCAGCACCTTCGTCAACGGAAGGAGTCCAGGTGACATCGTCGCCATAGACGGCCATGGAGCCGTAAACGCCGGAGGAATCGAGAACGTTTTCGACATAATCGGTGCCGCAGAGCACGCCGTCGGGATCATAGGCGTCAATACGGGAACCGAGCGGAAGCAGATTGCTGCCGTTGTAGGTTACATCGCCCAGGAAACTCATCCAGTACGGCGTGGGATTAATATCCGCAAGTCCCATCGAAACCGACGCCAGGGCCACGGCAAGAGCTAAAGTCAGTGTAGTAATTGTCTTCTTCACTTTATTCACCCTGTATCTATCCGGCCGATTTTGCTCGGCCGGTGTTAGGATCATACTTTCGAATATCATGAATAACCTACTTCAACAACATCATCTTGCGTGTTTCGGTATAGTTATCAGAGACTAAGCGGTAGAAATATATGCCCGATGCAACCGGGGCGCCAGTATTATTCCGACCGTCCCAGGTCACTTCGTTATAACCCGCATCGGCAATACCTTCGAACGGAACGGCGACACAACGACCGAGGATATTGTAAACCTCAATGCGTGCCTGGCCGGAGTTCGGCAGTGAGAAGCCGATCGTAGTCGACGGATTGAACGGGTTCGGATAGTTCTGACGGAGACTGTAACTGCCGGGCACCATATCGTCGGACGTTCCCTTGGCCGTCAATGCCGACACCGCGATGCGGTCGCCTATGGCGGTCCAGGTAAACTCCTCGTTGGTCTCGACACCATCGACCTTGAGCGTGAAGGTCTGGCCTTCTTCGGCGCCGTCGACTGTCTCAGTGCTCGGGTCATCACCGTAGACCGGCATGAATCCGAACAGACCGTCGGACTGTAACTCGAAATGTCCTACCATGCGGCCGTCGGCCGTATGGGCGGTTACCGAAGCGCCCGCCGGAACCACCTCGCCGTCGAGTGTCAGTTTCTCGGCATACAGGTTGACCCAAGTCGGAGTCATATTGACACCGCCGACAACCTTCGCCGCGAACCGATCGAAATTGAGCTGAGGCGAGATTTCGGGGCCGATGCCCGGATAGAGCAACTCGCTCGGATATGAGGTCTTAATCCAATAACCGAAGCAGGGGCTCATCTCGACCAAAGTGTTGTGGAGATCATCACCCGGTACGTAATTGAGACCGCCGTTGTCAAAGCCCATCGCCACATCCAGATCTTCCATGATCGAAGCCAGCGCATCGCCGGTCGCCATGGCGTCATCCGGTAAATAGGAGACCAGATTCCAGCCGACGTTCAGCGGGATCACGGTAACGTTGGGAACGGCTTCACCGACGATCTGCAGCGTAATGTCGCAGTTGACCTTGATCCAGTAACCGCTGAGATGATCGGCGTATTGAAGTGTCGAAAAGAGCGGCATCGCCGGATCGTAGGTCAGACCACCGTTCTCGAAACCGAGGACCACATCAAGGCAATCGCTGATAGACGAAAGCACATCGGCAACAGCATCGGACTCGGTGTCGAGGTTCCAGGAGACCAGGTTCCAGCCCTCGGTCAACTGACATTCCTTGACATAGATATCACCCATGTGGAAACAGACCTCGATAGCGTCGCCGTTCTCGGTCCAGATCGGATCGTCCGGCGTATAGGCCAGAACGCCGTTGACGTAGAAGCGGATGGCATCGCCCGGCATCGCGCCTTCATCCTCGAGGCTGTACATATCGTCATGATAAACCGGCATGAAACCATAGCTGCCCGCTTCGGTGACCATCTGCGAACCGCAATGAACACCGTCGGGATCGTAAGCATCGATCACCGAACCAACCGGCAGCGGCGAACCCATGTAGGTATTATTGGCACAGTAGAAATTGACCCACTCATCGGTCCTGGCAAATTCCTCGACCGGCGTCAGGACTATCATAATACCGGACTGGCCGAAATTCAGATTCTCGACCTTACCCGGATAATAACCATCTTTGTAAGCCCACAGATCGAAAGGAATGACCTGCGAGTTGAAGAACTGGAACAGACCGGTAGCGTCGGTCATGGTCTGGTCATCCCAGGCTCCATGCGGGAAATCCGCCCAAAGCTCGACCGTGGCGCCTTCGATCTGATGTCCCTGCGGATCCACCACATAACCGCAGACATAGTTATCGGCTGAACCGACTACGATACCACCATCGATACCGCCCGGCACGACCTGCACCGGACCGGCACCGCAGTCATAAGTGAACAGCGGATCGGGGGTAGTTACCTCAATCGGATAGAAACCGTACAAGGTCGACTGGCTCAGAGTGAAATGGAATGTCGCCAGTACTCCGACACCGGCCGGGACGAACGGTTCATCACCGGTCTTGGAAGCTACGATAGTAACCGCGGTATCGTTGTCAATGACCGTCCGATCGATCCAGTTTTCGATCACCGAGCCGACGAACGAAATCGAATCCAGCGTAATCTCGCTCCAGTCACCCGACGGAGCCAGGGTAACCGACAGAGCACCCAGATCACAAACATGTTCGATCTTGACCGGCATTTTGACTCTTGCGCCAGGGACAGCCGGGATCGTCGTAACCGTCACGAAATCCTCATCCGACGGCGGCACGATAACGTCGAAATAAACCGTTACATACTGGGTCGCGGGATCACAAACCACTTCGGGATCGGCCGCTACGGCAAAAGTGACCTCATAGTTGCCGGCTGAGAGCGAGGAGCCGTCGACAGTCAGCGTTACCTGCGATCCGGAAAGACCGGACAGCGGATCGATGGTCAACCAGTCACCGCCGCTCTTGATAATCTCCCAACCGAAGGAAGCGTCGGAGCTGGTAATATCAAGCAACTGAGCGACAGGATTGGCGTCGCCTTCATACATTGCGAAATAGAAATCCGTATTGGACAAAGCCATTTCCGAGCAAGGCGGCGTGCAGTCCTGAACGATGAAATGAACATCATTGGAATCGATATCCTTGCCGTCCGAAACATAAGCCCAGGTCCAGACATCGCCGACCTGATCCATCGTCGGCACGAACTGAATGTAACCGGCGCCGTTGCCGGAGTCGACGAAGGTCATGCCGTCGGCCAGCGGACTGACCGTAAACGTCAGGGCGTCTTCATCAGCATCGGTCGCAGTCATCGGCAGAATCAGCACGGAGTCGGCACAGACAAAAGCCGAATCAAGCACCGACAACACCGGAGCATTGTTCGGCGCGGCGGCAAGCTCAAAAACTACCGTGACCGGAATATCGGTCTTGGCCACATTGTCGGTCACCGTAATAAGAGCGTAATAAACATCCGCAGACAGGCCATCCTGCGTTACCGTCACGAGCACGGAATCTTCGGTCGTACCGAGATCCTTTTCGAGAGATAACCAGTCAGTCGATTCCATGACGCCATAAGGCATTTCGCGGTGTTCGATTTCGTTAATATAGAGGTACTGACCGTCAGGATCGGAGGAACCGATTTGTCCGGAGAACCGGAGGGTGTCGGGAGTAACGACTAGCGTGAGTGGCGTCGGTTGAGAATCAATCGTAAGCTCTATATAAGCATATTGGTCACCGTTGCCGGCATCTTCCGAAGAGATTGTGACCGAATCCAGATAAACGCCCTCCGTCAGCCCGGCGATATCGATCGTCACCGTCACGTCAAGCGGCGTGGTTCCGGAAGCGGCATCGAGACTCATGTAGTCGGCAGTCTCGGAAGCCGTAAAGGCATAAGCGCCGTCATCGTCGAAGCTGACGTTGAAGGTCTGCGGCAGCGGACTACCGGCGCCTTCAATCCCTGAGAAATAGAGCGTATCGGGAGCAACCACGAGATTGGCCGGCGGTGTTGATCCGATATTATAGCAGTGGGGACCGTCCCAGGTCGGGAAAATATCAGCCGAGGTGCTGGCCCATTTCCAGATACCGGACGGCCGATACCAGGAAGAATCGAGGCAGAGAGTCTTGCCCTCATCGGCGCTGGAAATCGGTCCAACCGTGATTCGAGCGTAGATTTCATCGAATCCCGCCGGGATACCGGGATTGAACATACGGAAACCACCATAGCCAAGCGTATCGGCGTCGGAACCGGTGCTGTATGAAGTCATGAACTGCGACTCCATCATACTGGCAGTAATAGTTCCGGTCGAGTCAAGAGTAGCGCCGGTCCAGGTGGCACCTTCCGGGGAATATATACGGTATCCATTAGTAATACCGGCCGGATTGGTGGTCCCGGTTGCCATGCGCAGATAGAATACGGCTTGTGCGTCAATGGGGAAATTGCCTTCTACCAGGCCGTCGACATGGTCAAGGCTGATAGACTGCCCGTATACGGCGCCGCCGGCTCCCACCAGCAACGACACAAGCAGGATTAACAATCTGTTTCTCATCTTGCAAATCTCCTGATATATCTTTCACACATATTGTCAAAACAATTCATACTTGACCAGAGCATAGTCCGCCTTTACCGGCTTTTGACCCATATATGGCATGAGCAATGCCGGAAACGCGGTTCTTTTTTATCACCTTGGGTATACATACTCGAAAAGCCGGAAAAAAACCATCGTTCCGGCCCGCCAAGGTGTCCATCATCAGCATGTTAGTCCTATACGCATCAAGCATTTGCGGCCCTCGGCCGAACAGTTTCACCAGCGTCTGGAACATTTTAGCCCTCCAGAAAAGAAACAAACGCGACTTATCTCCAGACCAGCAATGTTAGACCAGGTTGTTTAGCAATTACTGTAGCTTAATCAGCTCTCAGCGTGTTGGACCTTCAGTAGTCAAAGCCGCCGTCTTACAGCAGCTTTTGAATTCGAAACGGCTTGACCTAAGCCGCTGTTATACCATGGGAAATATACCAAAAACCCCCGGATTGTCAAGGCCTCAGCCGATTTGACGCTAGTATTGTGCGGAAGTTGATCAGCGCCCCTGTTTTCGGGCGGCTAAACGGCGGCGGCGAAGCTCGAAAAAGGCTAAAACCAGCATGGCTCCGATAAAATCGGCAACGGCGTCGGCGGCCGAAGAAAACCGTCCCGGAATAAAGTGCTGGTAATACTCGTCAAAAGCTGCAAAAACAGCAACGAAGAGAGCGGCGAACAAAAAAGCCCGATTGGTTGGAATAAACTTACGGAAATTTGAAAAAGAGCGGAATACTATAGCCGCAAAAATGGCATATTCGGCGAAATGAGCCAGCTTGTCGAAGGCAAACATGCGCACCTGCGGCGTATGCAGATCGGGAATCGAAGAGACCGCAATAATCGCTGCAGCGTAAAGAATCATCGGCAAATGATACCAACCGAAACGATATGCCGGGTTGTTTTGTTTCTCCTGACTCAACATAGCTCCAAGCGTAAACATATTATTGCTTTCGGTCAACAACATTGCCTATTTAATAAACCAACGCGGCCGCAAGTTCCGCGCTGGATTCGGTCCGGATAACCGGGCCGGACTTCGTGAACGCTGACCCGGGCAGGTTGCAATTAATGACGGATAAGACAACGGTAAACCGAGAATGGGAACGTTCAGAACCGGTTTTTGGGGGAACGCCGATGCGCTCCATCCGAAAACTGGCCGTGGCGGTAACGGCTCTGATCGTGACCGTGGCGGTAGGTTCTCTGGGTTTCGCAGCGATCGAGGGTATGGCTCCGCTGGATGCTCTTTATATGACCGTCATCACGCTGTCGACCGTCGGTTATGGCGAGGTCCAGCCGTTACATGCAGCCGGTCGTGTACTGGCAATGGCCATCATTTTCATCGGCGTGGTTCTGACCGCTTATATTGCCGCCACGCTGGGTCAAATCGTTATCGAGGGGCAGCTTAAAGAGGTTTTCGGAAGGAAAAAAATGGACAGTCGGATTAAAAAGCTCAAGGATCACTCCATTATAGCGGGATTCGGCCGGGTCGGTCGACAGGTCGCCTCCGAGTTCGCCCGAACCAAAGCGCCGTTCGTAGTTGTCGAAAAAGAACCGAACACGATTCGCCGTCTGATCGATTCCGATTACCTGTTCGTCGAAGGTGAAGCCACCGATGAATACGTCCTCAAAGACGCCGGGATCGAACGTGCCCGAACACTTGTCTCTACCCTGCCGGATGAAGCCCATAACGTCTACCTGACCCTCACCGCCCGACACATGAATCATGATCTTAACATCATCGCTCGCGCCGATTTCGAAGAGGGCGAGAAAAAGCTCATGCGGGCCGGCGCCAATCATGTCGTTTCGCCACACGTCCTCGGGGGCATCCGGATGGCAATGTCTGCTCTGCGACCGAATGTCGGCGATTTCATGCACATGACCTCCCCCGGCATCGGCAACCTTTCGATTGAGGAGATGGTGATCCCGGAGGGCTGCGCCCTTTCGAATAAATCTATCGCCGATTCGCGCCTGAAACAGCAGTACGGCGTGACGATTATCGGACTCAAAAAACCGGGCGGCATCATGACCATCACCCCCGGTCCGGATGTCGTGCTCAACGACGGCGACACGCTGGTCCTGCTGGGTCCGAACGAAAAACTCGAAAAGCTCTATAACCACGTAAATTAGTTAATGTGCGGGATCGGGGATCGTTGTCTCGGAGGATGTCATTTCTGTGAAGGGAAGTGTTGAAATATTGCTTATGCGGCGGAGACAAGCCCCGCTGCTACGCGTTGATGAGACTTAACCCGGCGCAAGGCGGCATGTCTCGGTGAGACATGCCCTACTTTTCCCCCTCCCCCGCGCTTTTTGCTCGACTCGGGGCAGCCTCATAGCTACAATGAGACATGCTCGACAAGGTCCGACAAACAATCGCCCAATACGGCCTCCTCGCCCCCGGCGACCGGGTTCTGGTCGCCTTCTCCGGCGGTCCCGATTCCACGGCATTGCTCCACTGCCTCACCCAATTACGTAATGAATACGGATTGCGCCTTGAGGCGGTCTATATCAACCACGGCCTCCGCGAGAAAGCCGCCGAAGAAGAGGCTTTTTGTCGCGCCTTTTGCAAAAAGCTCGGCGTCGATTTTTATCCGGAAGTGCTTGATGTCCCGGCCCGGGCCAAAAAACAGCATGAGAGTATCGAACTGGCGGCTCGTCGCGGACGTTATGAAATTCTGAATCGACTGGCGAACGAACTTAATTGCGACCGTATCGCCGTCGGACATCATCGCGACGATCAAGTCGAAACGGTACTACACCGGATCATTCGCGGCGCGGGGATCGACGGTCTCGCCGGAATGCCGATCAAGCGCGGGAAAATAATCCGGCCGTTGCTCGCGATTTCGAGGCAGGAGATACTCGATTACCTGAAGAAGCAAAAACTCAAATACTGCCTCGACGAAAGCAACGAGCAAAACGACTATACCCGTAACTACCTGCGTAATCATCTGCTGCCGCTGCTTCGGACCGAAATGAATCCCGGCATCGACCGCGCCCTCTGGAATCTCAGCCGTACGGCCGGTGAAGACGCCGCTCTGCTGACCGAGATCGTGGCCCGCGAAGTCCGCAAATCGACCAATCGCACGCCGGGAGGGAAAATAGAGGTTGATCTGAGACGATTTCGCTCGTATGCTCCATCCTTAAGGTGGCGTATTTTGCGTTTTTGCCTTTCCGAGGAGCTGGGTTTACGTCCCGCAGTGGATCGTGTCGTTGTCGAGCGCTGCGACAAACTGGCTCTGAACGGCGGCAAAGCGGTCGCTTTACCGGATAGCGTACAGGCGCGTCTGGTCGCGGATAAGCTCGTACTGTATCGACCGCTAAAGGGTCGTTACGAGGAATCGCTGGAAATCGGCGGTCGTTGTCGAATCGGACGACCGGCGTATAATTTTCGATGTCGGCGGCGTCCGGCTGATGAGGCCGCAGTACAATACCAGCGGCGCAGTCAGCGCGTCCGACTTGACGGTAACCGGGTGAAACCACCCCTGACGGTGCGCAATATCGGCCCCGGCGACTGTTTCGGTCCGCTGGGTTTGAAAGGAACCCGGACCGTTTCAGACTGGCTGACCGACAAAAAAGTCGCTGCCCTCTACCGGGATGAAATCCCGGTGGTGTGTGACCGGAAAGGAATCATCTGGCTGGTCGGCTATGAAATCGCCGATCGCGTGAAAGTTGATGAGAATACAGAAGAGGTAATCGAAATTGAGTTCACTCACCGAAGACACCGACCGCAAGCGAAGGGTTGAACTGCTTCTGGATCAGGATCGCCTGGCGCAGAGAGTCCAGCGCATGGGCGCCCGTATCACCGAGGATTATCGCGGTGAAACGCCGATCCTGATGGGCATTCTTAAGGGATGTTTTGTTTTCCTGGCCGACCTGGTGCGCGCCGTCAATCTGCCGATGGAGGTCGATTTCGTCTCGGCCGCGTCGTTTCGACAGGGTACCCTCCGGGAAGAGGATATCACTATCGGTGTCCCCAACGCTATGTCGGTCAAGGGCCGTCACGTGCTGCTGGTCGAGGGGATTGTCGACACCGGTCGCACTTGCACTACGATCATCGACCTGCTCCGTAAACAGGAACCGGCCTCGATTGAGGTTGTTACATTGCTTGACAAACCCGCCAGCCACCGGGTGAAGCTGGATGTTAAGTATAAGTGTTTCAGCGTCGGCAATGAGTTCGTTATAGGTTTTGGTCTGGACAACAACCAGAAATACCGTAATTTGCCGTTTGTTGGGAAACTGGTCGACCGTTGAGACTATAAGAGACCATCGGGTGAGGCTTTATTGAAGTTTTGACCGACCCGATAGTATAAATGATAGCTCGATTACCTGAGTTCAGGAGTTTTAGTTGGCAAATCAAGACGACAATAAAGGACGATTCAATCTCGGCGGCCGCAAACCGAAGGACCCCGACAAGCAACCTCCCCCCTCTCCACTTAGGGGCTCCGGCCGGACGATCATGTTCTGGGTCGGGTTGATTTTGATCATGATCGTGGTCGTGTCGCTTTATGACAATTTCGACCGTGAATCCGCCGAAATCAACTACACCGAATTTATTCACGAACTGGACAACGATAATATCCTCGAGGTAACTTTTACCGAGCGGGAACTGGAAGGGAAACTTCGCCAACCGAAAGAGTTTTCAGTCGGCAACACCTCCGGTACTTTTTCAGAGTTCAAGACCCGTATCCCGTTCCAGGATATCAACTACCGCCTGGTGGACCGACTCGAAGATAAAAACGTTAAAATCATCGCCAAGGTCAAAGGCCCCGATCTGTTCTCCTATGTCGTGGCGATTGCACCGTGGGCGCTGCTGATATTTATCTGGCTTTTCTTCTTCCGACAGATGCAGGGCAACTCCGGTCCGAGGGGGCTTTTCTCGTTCGGTAAAAGCAAGGCCAAACTGTTGACCGATGAACGCCCCAGGGTAACGTTTAACGATGTCGCCGGCGCCGATGAGGCCAAGGAAGAGCTCGAGGAGATCATCGAATTTCTCAAAGACCCCGGCAAGTTTCAGAAATTGGGCGGGAAAATTCCCAAGGGCGCTCTTTTACTCGGTCCTCCCGGCACCGGTAAAACGCTCCTGGCCCGCGCGGTAGCGGGTGAAGCCGGCGTACCGTTTTTCTCGATGTCCGGTTCGGATTTCGTGGAGATGTTCGTCGGTGTCGGTGCTTCCCGGGTTCGGGACCTGTTCGACCAGGGCAAAAAGAATGCTCCGTGTATTATCTTCATCGATGAAATCGACGCCGTCGGACGTCATCGCGGCGCCGGTCTCGGCGGCGGTCACGACGAGCGGGAACAGACGCTTAACCAGCTCCTGGTGGAAATGGACGGTTTCGAATCGAACGAGGGCGTGATTCTGATCGCCGCCACTAACCGTCCCGACGTGCTCGACCCGGCCCTGTTGCGGCCCGGGCGATTCGATCGCCAGATAGTAGTCGGCACTCCCGACGTCAAGGGACGCGAGGGAATCCTCAAGGTCCATGTACGCAAAATCAAATTGGCAGACGATGTCGACTTGACGGTCCTGGCCCGCGGTACTCCCGGCATGTCCGGTGCGGATATCGCCAATATGGTTAACGAAGCGGCCCTGCTGGCGGCTCGGCGCAACCTCAATTCAGTGACCATGGACGAATTCGAAGAGGCCAAGGACAAGGTTCTTATGGGCGCGGCTCGTAAATCGCTGGTGATTGCCGACGATGAGAAAAAAGTAATCGCCTATCACGAAGCTGGACACGCTCTGGTCGGTAAGTTCATGCCCAAGGCCGACCCGTTGCACAAAGTTTCGATTATTCCGCGCGGCATGGCTCTCGGTGTAACTCAGTCGTTGCCGGTCGACGAACGACACACTCATACCCTGGAATACCTCAAATCGACTCTGGCGTACCTCATGGGTGGCCGGGTAGCAGTTCAAATGGTTTTTGACCAACTCGATACGGGCGCCGGGAACGATCTGGAGCGAGCCACTTCACTAGCCCGCAAAATGGTCTGTAACTGGGGCATGTCCGAAAAACTCGGACCGGTCACCCTCGGCAAAACCGAAGAGCATATCTTCCTCGGCAAGGAGATGGGCCAACAGAAAAACTACTCCGAGTCGACCGCCGAAATTATCGACCAGGAGACCAAGCGGTTTATCGAGGATGCCGAGCGGGCGGTTAAAAAAATCCTCCGCGACAACATCGACAAGCTGCACGCTCTGGCCAAGGCGCTCCTGGATAGGGAGATTCTGGACAGTCATGAAGTTGATATAATCATCGGGCGCGCCGGCGGCGACCAGGCCAAAGTGACGCAACCGGTCGAGACTCCGGAAGGCTGATAGTGGGTTTCGATTCGAAGAAAATATCCAAGGGCGTCAAGCTGATCCTTGAGGGGATCGGCGAGGACCTCGACCGTGAGGGATTAGTCCGGACACCGGAGCGAATGGTGGAGTATTTCGAGGAGGTCCTCGATGGTTATCGCGAGGATCCCGCCGCCGAGTTGAGTAAATATACGACTTCAAACAAGGACGAGATGATCATTCTCAAGGACATCTCGTTCTATTCCCTGTGCGAACATCACCTCCTGCCGTTTTTCGGCAAAGCCCACATCGCTTACATTCCGCAAAACGACAAAGTGGCCGGTTTTTCCAACATGGTTCGAGTGGTGGAAATTCTCTCCAAGCGGCTTCAGGTGCAGGAACGAATGACTTCCGAAATTGCCGACTCGATTGTCAAAGCGATTCAGTGCAAGGGCGTGCTGGTGGTGGTCGAGGCGGAACACCTCTGCCTGACCATGCGGGGGATCAAAAAACCAGGCAGCAAGATTGTTACTTCCGCGATTCGCGGCGCTATGCGCCGCACCGCCACTCGCTACGAGGCCCTCAGTCTTCTCGGCAAGACGGGGATGTAAGCGGACTTCTCAACGTCAAAGCATTTGATTCTATATGGCGGATCCGTCTTCGAATCCGCCTTTTCATTTATGATTGCGGTAATAAAATTTGATTCATGGGCGTCGTTGTGGGCGATAGGTCAAGACGCTTACAACTTGACGCAAGATGAATTTCCGCCCCCGCCGGTTCTCAGTCTCTTACATACTCCAGTGTCGTGGTGCCGTCGACTACCTTGGCGTAGGAAAAATTCTCGATAAAATCACCGGTGTTGACATAGACCCCGTTTCCGATCCCCTTGATCGTCGGGATATGTAAATGTCCAATCGCGACCAGATCGAACCCCTCATTCAACTTCATCATGGCATACGCCTCGTAATCGCTTACGAAATCCATGTCACGCTTCGAGGTGTACTCGCGCGAGGAGCCCGACACTTTCTTGGCCAGTGGGATCGCCCAGTCCGGCGGCAGCTTGCGATAGAGCCAGATATTGACCGGATTGCGCAGGATACATTTGAGAAAACGATACCCGCCGTCTTTTTTAGCCAGACCATCGCCGTGAAGACAATGCACCTTCTTACCGTCGTAGTCGAAATCGAATCCATCGCGATGCAACTCCACACCGATCTTGTTCGGGAAAAAGTCCCCCATCCAGAAATCATGATTACCCGAGACATAATCGACTCGCACGCCTCGGAGCACCAGGTCGCGCAACCGACAGAGAACATCATGATGTTCCTTGGGAATGGCGTGTTTGTACTCGAACCAGAAATCGAACAGATCGCCGAGAATCACCACTCGGTCGGCATCCTCGCGCATGAGCGCAAACAGGCGTTCCAGCCGCGCGAGCTTGAGCGCCTCTTTATGCAGATCGTTTGCCCCTAAATGGGCATCTGAAAATATATACAACGCCATGATTTCGGGATATCGGCACCCCACCCCTCGGGTGGGGAAATATCGACTTCAACCTACGGTGCCCCACCCCTCGGGTGGGACTATCGATTCGAAGCAATTCGTGGGCGGCAGACGTCCTCGTCTGCCCCGTGTTCATTCTTGGCCGGTCTCGGAGAGACCTGCCCTACTCCACCCGGTCCATGAATCGCGGCATCGCCTCGAAATACGTTTCAGCCATCTCTTTCAAAGAACAATCAATCAGACTGTCGATCTTCAACCGCTCACCGCCGACCGTACCGATCTTCTTGCACGGCACCCCGGCTTTATCGAAATGCGCCTGCACCTGCTCGGTTTTATCCGGATCACAGCTTATCACTACCCGCGACACCGTCTCGCCGAACAACAGGCAGTCGGTGCGAATACTCTCGTTCAACTCGATCGTCACCCCGATCTGTTTCTCCCGATCGGACATGCAACTTTCCGCCAGCGCTACGGCCAGACCGCCCTCGGCCGTATCATGCGCCGATTTTAGCAATCCGGTTTGAATTGCCTCCAGCAAGGCATCCTGAAGTTTCCTCTCCACCGTCAGGTCAACCTCCGGCACCGTGCCGCGCGTCTGCTGGAACAGCCAGTGCAGATATTCCGACGCTCCTAAATGCTCCTTGTTTTCGCCGAGCAGGAACACCACGTCGCCGTCGTCCTTGAAAGTCTGGGTTGTTATATGGTCCACGTTCGAGATAAGTCCGACCATGCCGATTGTCGGCGTCGGGAACACCGCTCGTTGCGGGTCCTCGTTATAGAATGACACGTTGCCGCCGGTCACCGGTGTATCGAACACCCGACAGCCCTCGCCCATTCCGGCCACGGCCTCGGCGAAGCAATAATATATCTCCGGCTTGTAGGGATTGCCGAAGTTGAGGCAGTTGGTCACCGCCAGCGGCTTACCGCCGGAGCAGACGATATTACGCGCCGCTTCGGCCACCGCATTGCGCGCCCCGGCGCGGGGATTGATATAACAATAACGGCCGTTGCAGTCGGTGGTCATGGCCAGCGCCCGGTCGGTCTTGCGAATCCGCAGCACCGCCGCGTCCGAACCCGGCCCCACCGCCGTACAGGTGCGGACCATCGAATCGTACTGGTCGTACACCCAGGCCTTGTCACAGATATTCGGCGCCGCCAGCAGCGATAGTAAATCCTTGTTCCAGTTACGGTCAAGCGGGTATTCACTTAGATTTAGTCTGGTATATTCATCCATGTAGGCCGGGCGTTTCTGCTCGCGGACATACACCGGTGCGCCGCCGCCCAGCACCAGCACTTCCGACGGAATCTGCGAGACAACCTCGCCTGCCTTGGTTACGGTCATCAGACCGTCGTCGGTCACCTCGCCGATAATGGTCGAATCCAAACCCCACTTGTCGAACACTTCCGTGATCGCCGCTTCCTTGCCCGGTTTGACGCAGACCAGCATCCGCTCCTGCGACTCCGACAGAAGAATCTCGTACGGGGTCATCCCCGGCTCGCGTTGCGGCACCAGATCGATCTCGATATTGACGCCCGACTTCCCCTTGGCCGACATTTCGGTCGAACAACAGGTAATCCCGGCTGCGCCCATATCCTGCACCCCGACCACGAGGTCTTTTTCGATGATCTCAAGAGTCGCCTCAAGCAGCAGCTTTTCCGTAAACGGGTCGCCGATCTGCACCGAAGGCCGCTTTTCCTGTGAGGCCTCGGTCAGCTCTTCCGAGGCGAACGTCGCCCCGTGGATGCCGTCCCGACCGGTCTTGGAACCGACAATCATCAGTTTATTGCCCGCCCCTTTGGCCACCGCCGAAATGATTCCGTCCGCCTTCACCAAACCTACCGCCATGGCATTAACCAGCGGATTGCCGGTGTAAGCCAGGTCGAAATAGACCTCGCCCGCCACCGTCGGAACACCGAAAGAGTTGCCGTAATCGCCGATTCCCCGCACGACGCCGTCGACCAGAAAGCGCACCCGCGGATTGTCGGGTGAGCCGAACCGGAGCGAATTGAGCGAGGCAATCGGCCGCGCGCCCATCGTAAAAATGTCGCGGAGAATGCCGCCGACGCCGGTCGCCGCCCCCTGATAGGGCTCCACCGCCGATGGATGGTTGTGCGACTCGATCTTGAACACCACCGCCAGGTCGTCGCCGATATCTACCGCCCCGGCGTTTTCTTCCCCCGCCTTGGCGAGCAGATTGTCTCCCTCGCGCGGCAGAGTTTTGAGCTGGGCGATTGAATTCTTGTATGAGCAATGCTCGGACCACATGACCGAAAACACCCCTAACTCGGTGTAGGTCATCTCGCGGCCCAGAATCTGTTTGATGCGCTCGTGTTCTTCTTTATTGAGCCCGTGCGCCTCGACCATTTCGGGGGTAACTTCGGGCTGCTTGTATTTGACATCAGTCGGCATGGCGTCTCCTTGTGTAAACGGAGAATATAGGGCGACAATGCGCTGAGGTCAATGTAGAAGGGAGACTCACAGATCGTTTCAATTGCTTAGTCTCTAATCTCCATCCCAATCTCATGGTAGGATCAAAACAACCACGTCAAGACTCCCCGATCAATCCCTTCGACAGGTATTACAGGGTTTGTGTTTGACATCCGTTGCACGCAGCGATACTATGCACTTATATCAAACTGAGCAAAGCCCTACGAGGATAGTAGGATGGGAGGCTAAAATGAGACTTTTGCTGGTTGTGTTAATAGTTGCTTTCAATCTCTTGTCAGGTTGCGGGTCGGACAGTACCGACCAGAAATCCAACCAGACGAAGCAGGCGCAGGCAAGGGCGGCCAAGCCCTTTGATACTATTGTTATCGATCTCTGCAAACTGGACCCGCAAAACGCCGACATGTGGAGACAAACGGGCATTAACCTGTTTTCTGACCCTACCCTGGGGCCCAAAAAGAAAGTTGGCAATATCCCCGCTTGCGATGGTATTACGGTGGACGTGATCGACAAAAAGACTTTTGAAGGGGTTGAGTTCTACTGGATTCGTTATAAGAAGCAGATTGGTTGGCAGACCAAACGCCTGTTGACCGGTGTCAACGACTGAAGCGACCATTACGGCAAAAACGAAGGACACACCTGCGCCAGAAAACACTCCCCGCATTTGGGACGGCGGGCGATACACAAAGCCCGACCGTGATAGATCAACAGATGCGACCAGTCGATCCAGTCCTCTTTCGGCACCAACTTCATCAAGTCCCGCTCCACCTTCACCGGGTCGGTTTCTTTCGTGAGGCCTAACAATCGACTGATCCGCCCCACGTGGGTATCGACCACGATCCCCTCGGCCAAACCGAACCCCACGCCCAAGATCACCGAGCCGGTCTTGCGTCCCACCCCGGCCAGCTTGGTCAGTTGATCCAGCGTCTGGGGAATCTCCCCGCCGTACTCCTCAAGGAGCTGTTGCGCCGAGAGCTTGATCGACTTCGCCTTGTTGCGGAAAAACCCGGTCGGCTTTATGTCCTCCTCCAACTCCCGGATATCTGCCGCGGCGAAATCCTTAATCGAGCGGTATTTCTTGAAAAGCGTCTTCGTGACCTCGTTGACCCGCTCGTCCGTGCATTGCGCCGATAAAATCGTCGCCACCATCAACTGGTGCACCGAGCGGAAGTCCAGCGAGCATTTCGCCGCCGGATAATGTTCCCGTAACCGGGCGATTATCTCCCGCACTCGCTCCTGCTTGTTGGCTTTCGACTCCCGCGCCATGTCGTTCAGTCACACTCCAGCACGATCAGCCGATCCCGCTGATTCAAATCCTTGATCACCACCAGCGACCGATAGCGGTCGTCATCGCCAGTCAAATCCGCTACCGCCTCGGCCTGACCCAGACCGATCTCGAACATGATCCGTCCCCCCGGTGCGAGGAAATCCGGAGCGTCGCGTAAAATCACCCGGATCGCATCAAGGCCGTCCTCGCCCGCCGTCATGGCTATTTTCGGGTCGGCCAGCACCTCGGGATCGAGCGTAACATAGTCACCATCGGTAATATAGGGCGGATTGGACATGATCAGATCGAACTTCTCGTCCGGCCGCACGGCTGAGAAATAATCCGACCGCCGCAGCTCGATTCGTTCCGCAAGACCGTACTCAGCCACATTCCTTCGGGCCACCTCGAGGGCTTCCTCAGAGATATCCAGCGCCACCACCGATCCATACCCCAACTCGGCAGCCATCGTGACCGAAATCACCCCCGAGCCGACGCCTACATCGAGCATTTTCGGGTTAACGAGCTTTTTTTGTTTAACCAGCGCCACCGCCTGTTCACAGAGCAATTCCGTCTCCGGGGTGGGCGCCATGACCGACTCGTTGACGAAAAATTTCCGGCCGTAAAACCAGGCTTCGTGAAGAATAAACTGAAGCGGATGTCGGGTCAGCCGGTGTTGGATGATCTGTTCGAAACGGTTGAGATGTGACTCGTCAAGTTGTTCCCCCCCATACATGTAAAGCTGCAAGCGCTCGCAGTTCAGCAGATGGCAGAGGATTAATTCGATCTCGGTCTTGGCCTGATCGATTCCAACTTTTTTCAGCCGGTCGGCCTGCTGCCGGACGAAAGGAACTATATCCTCGATCACTGTTTCCGAGCCCGGGCCCGTCGCGGCCCGTTTTTCCCTTTGTTGCCGAAGGCCAATCCACCGAAATAAATCAGCGCCACCAGACCGATGAAACTCCAGCAAACGGTTTTAGTTAATTCCGGGCTGAACTGAATCGAATGCGGGATGAGATAGATCGCCAGCATCACGAAAATCGACCCGACTCCGAACCGCGCGAGAACTTCCGCCGAATATGTATCGCGGCCGATTTTTCCCTTTGTCAGCGTTCTGATTCCGGCCAACAAAACGAACAGCATGTACACGAACAGTAGTTGTGTTTTATTGTCGGTGGCGTCAGTCCCGAATGGCACGCCCTCCCAGATTGTCCCGAAGGCATACCAGTTCATCGCGAATCCGAACGGATAACCGCCCAGGAAAGCGGCAATCACTCCCCACAGGAGTGAAACCAGCATCGGTCGCAACTCCCCCTTACCGCGAAGAAATTGCACCGCATGCACACCGGAAAGCGCCACGAAAAAGACCGTGACGAACATCAGGACGATATGGCTGATAAGAATCCACGCCGGAACGATCCCGATAAACTTGAGTGTAAATGGATCGCCGTTCTCGTTGAGCAGAGAGGCGCGTAAGCCACCGACGCGGTCGCGGACCTCGACATACCAATATGTCCGACCGCCACGGGAGCCGCATTGGATTTGACCAATATACTCTCCCGTCGTGGAATCGTATCCCATGGGAGCCGTAGCAAACTGCGCTCGCGGTGTGGTCAGATCCTGTTTGAATTTTGCCACACGAAGCTGCACGCGAAGGCTGTCCCCGTCTCCTCCGGTAACTTTGATCGGGATATACGCCAGTCCCTTTTCTTCCCACTTGGGAACGGTTATCATCTCGAATGATATCCCGTTCTCCTCATAGCTAAGCGGTTCCGAGCGCCCGCGCGAGTTACGGCCGGCGACCACCAGCACTATCGAAGTTAAAACAACGGCGATGATTATCCTGACGGCTTTCATGATTCCTCAACAGATATTTATACTTCCTGAAGGTTAAGACGTCGTTGCTGGTCGTGCTCACGCAACGGTTCGATAAGCAAATCGACATCACCGCCGAGCACCGGTTCGAGTTTATAAAGCGTTAGATTTATCCGATGATCGGTCACGCGTGATTGCGGAAAATTGTACGTGCGAATCTTGGCCGAACGATCCCCGGTCGAAACCATCGAGCGCCGTTCGGCGTCCACTTTCTGCCGTTGTTCCTCGATTATCCGGTCGTACAACCGCGCCCGCAGCACCTTGAGGGCTTTGGCCTTGTTCTTGTGCTGGGATTTTTCATCCTGGCAGGTAACGACCAAACCGGTTGGAAAATGCGTAATCCGCACCGCCGAATCGGTCGTGTTCACCGACTGCCCCCCCGGTCCGCTGGAGCGATAGACATCGACCTTGATTTCGCTCTCTTTCACCTCGACATCGACATCTTCCGCTTCCGGCAGCACCGCTACCGAAACCGCCGAAGTATGAATCCGTCCCTGGGTTTCGGTCACCGGCACACGCTGCACCCGATGCACCCCGGATTCGTATTTCATCATGCCGTAAGCATCCTCGCCGTCGAGCGAAAACACGATTTCCTTGAATCCGTTAAGGCCGGTCTCGTTGGAGTTAAGCACCTCCAGCTTCCAATGCTTATGGTCGGCATAGCGCTGGTACATACGGAAAAGGTCGCCGGCGAACAGTGCCGCCTCTTCACCGCCGGTCCCGGCTCGGATTTCCACAATTGCCGCGCGGTCATCGGCCGGATCGGGCGGCAGGAGTTTGAGCCGAAAGGCCATTTCAAGGTCCGGCAGTATTTCCTCGTTGGCCGCCAACTCCTCACGAGCCATTGCCACCAGTTCTTCATCCTCGTCGGCGTCGATAATTTCCTGAGCCTCGTTCACGGCCTTGACGACAGCCCGGTATTTCTCCCCGACTTCCAGCATTTCCGCCACTCGGCGGCGCTCCCGGCCCAGCTCTTTCATCCGGCTTTGATCCGACCCGATCGCCGGATCGGACATCCTTTGATCTATATCATCGAGCTTCTTGCGAAGCTGCTCTACCATCTCAAGCACAATTCGCCTCTTAACAAAATGGATATTGACAGGGTATGATAAGAAATCTTCGCGGGCAACAAAAAGGCCGCTATGAAGCGCCGATTCGTTCCGCCGGGAAGCGTGTTTCAGTCCGGCCCAATGAGGCCTCAAGCGCCACGATCGCCACCTCGAGCTGGTCGGCCGAGGGCTCTTTGGTGGTAATCAACTGTAACCACAGCCCCGGCTTGATCAAAAACTGGGTCAACTTGTTGTCGCGCGTTTTGCCGGAGAGCTTGAGCAACTCGTAAGACCCGCCCGCCACGATCGGCAGGAGCGAAAAATGCACCGCAAACCGGGTGGGCAATGTCGGCGGGCCGCCGGTTATCGCGGCATAAATCGAGTCCGATATGGCGTAGATGAATATCGCTATCAACGCCACGATCAGAATGAACGAAGTCCCACAGCGGGGATGCAGACGGGTATGCAGGGCCGCCCGTTCCGGGATAAGCTCATCGCCCGATTCGTAAGCATAGATCGACTTGTGCTCCGCACCGTGATATTGAAAAATCCGTTTGAACTCGCTGAAATAAGAAATGCCCCAGACATAACCCAGAAACAATACCAGCCTGATTCCACCCGCGGCCAGATTGAACCATACGGCGTTGCGGTCGATGTTGAAATAGTTGGAAATCGCCAACGGCAGGAAGAAGAAAATAAAAATCCCCACGGCCAAAGAAAACAACGCCGTTATCGCCAGCATGAAGCCGTTGGTCTTTTTTTCTTTCCCCTCGTAAGTTTCGCCCTTCTCTTCGGCGTCGAGCTTTTCCTGCTCCTGGATCGCCACATCGGCCGAGAAATTCAGCGTCTTGATGCCGAGGATCAGCATTTCCACGAATGCCACCGCTCCCCGAAGAATAGGGATATTGAGCCATTTCTTGCGCTTGGCCAGCGGCAGATAAGGATCCACCTTGACCTTTATCGTCCCGTCCGGCACCCGCACCGCGGTCGCCACCCGGTCGGAGGAGCGCATCATTACACCTTCGATTACGGCCTGGCCGCCAACATCAAGATCAGGCATGCATCATTTCCAAACTGGTTGTCGTCAAGAGTCTCTTCTTGCGCCCGGTCCGTTATAAAACAGCAGGCGGCGCCTTATCTGTTATACGCACCGCCTGCCCGGACTTGTGAGAATTAGCTGAGCTAACCCTGCTTCTGCACTTTAGCGTACTTGCGGCGGAACCGCTCGACACGACCGGCCGTATCGATCAACTTCTGCTTGCCCGTGAAGAACGGGTGGCAAGCAGCACAGATTTCCACGTTGATCGACTTACGAGTTGACCGGGTCGGATATTTAGCGCCGCAGGCACAAGTGATTTCTACTTCTTGGTATTCCGGATGAATTCCAGGTTTCACTTTTGTACCGCCTTTATCTTAGTCAACAATACTTTCATTTTTAGCGACTTATTCCGTTATCGGAATTCGCAGCCAATCAATATACGGTCATATTCCGGTTTGGCAAGAAGATTCTGTCCGGGCCTTACCGGCGTATCTACCATATAAATAAACCCCTTTTGCCCCTTCCGGTTCCAAAAACAAGCTCTAATTAGTCGAAAAACATAAATCAGGGTTCAATCATCCGCGGGTGTTGGCCCATTCGTCCCCGAGGAGGAGACCAATAACCGTTTGGTGGCCCGCCCGTCCAGGGATTGATGACAAACCTCTATCGCGACGGAGACAAGCCCTGCCGCTACGCGTTAAAGAGCCCTGACCTCGCGTAGCGGGCGGCCTTGTGTCGCCCGCATTACAGATGTGTTTTTACTGAATATCCGAGCGTATGACTTTTTCAACCCGCCCGCCCACGGGTGGGATATACCTGTAAGTTTCGGACAAAGGTGCTCCATCCCTTGGGTGGGAGAAACAAATCAAAATATCGCAGCACAGGTCCGTCCTCAAATCTGCGCTTACCACTTACATACAAGAAACCGTTGATATTCAAAAAGCTCCTGATATGGAACAAAAACAAAGCCTGCCGATTTCTCTTGACCGCACGATCTCCCGTCCGGTATCATCTACCCTGTTATGGACACAAAAACCATCATAGGGTTGATCGCCGGCGCCCTGACAACGGTCTCGTTCCTGCCGCAGGTTCTGAAAACCTGGCGGTCGCGATCCACCCATGACCTTTCTCTCTCGATGTATCTCGCTTTCAGCAGTGGTGTTGTTCTTTGGCTGGTTTACGGCGTGATGATTTCCTCGTTGCCGGTCATCCTGACCAACACTGTTACTCTGGCCCTGACCGCGGTTATTCTCGCCCTCAAACTCCGCTATCGGTGACAAACATTGGTGGTCTTGAGCAGGTCAAAACTCGTGCAGTTTTGACCTCATATCGAGCTGAAAGCTCGAAAGAATGCTATCGGAACCTCGCATCGCAAATTCCACTGGAGGGGTAAAACGCCAAAAAGATTAAGATGGATTCCTGCCTTTCGCGGGAAAGATGTTCCGTGAACGGCTGCTAGGCCAGGAACATAGCCTTGCCTCGGCGGGCGGTGCGAAGAGCATGGTCCAGCACACCGAACAAGGCCAGGATGATAATCGGCACCAGAATCAAATCGGGACGGATGCCTATCTTCTCCCACAAAGCCGTCCACGAAGGCATCAGCGCGGTCCATTCGCTGAATTTGGTCCAGTACTCGATACCCAGTTGCGATATCACATCGAAACTGTTGGTGAAGTAATAAAGAACCGCCAGCATGACCGCCACTCCGGCCGCCCAAAAAACTCCGGCATACGACCGGGAAGACGACGATGCGGGAACAATCTCCGGCTTTGCCGCGATAACGGCCCGCTCCACCAGGCGGTCGGTGAACTGCGCCGAAAGTTCGATCTCGGGTTCCTCCGCCGCAGCGGTATAGATCAGGCGATATGCCGCCACCGCCTCGCGACAGTCGCTGCACTCGGCCAGATGTTGCTCCACTGCTATCGCGTTCAACCCGGTGTCGAGATAGTCCTGTATTTCATCATCAGTCAGATGTCTCATTGCCAGCGTTCCTCCGACCCATAGCGGGCCAGCAGTCGTTCCTTGAGTTGTCGCCGGGCCCGGAACAAATAACTTTTCACGGTCCCTTCGGGCAGCTTCATGATGTCGCCTATTTCATTATACGACATCTCATCGAGATGGTACAACGTCAGAATGGTCCGATAAGGCGGCGACAGTTTTTCGATTTCGCACCGGATCCGGTCGGCGGTGTCGGCCTGTTCGGCCAGATCGTGCGGATCGGCAATCTCGGCCGAAACCGAATCCACCGTTCGGTCCTCGTCGACCAGGTCCTCGAAAAGCGGTACTTTCATTTTGTCGAGGAAATTCAAACTCTGGTTGTAGGCGATCCGGCCGATCCAGGTCGACATTTTGGACTCGAACCGAAAGCCGGGAAGATTCTCGAACAGTTTCATAAAGACGTTCTGGCAAACGTCCTCGCGATCATGTTCCGATGGTATCATCTTGAACACAATATGAGTCACCAGCTTACGGTATTGCTCGATGAACCGGCGAATCGCCTGCCGGTCTCCGGCTACCACCTTCTGAATTTCCGACCTGTCTTCGGTCATACATTAGTCTACGTAATCGGACCGGCCAGGACAGCTTTTGTTGCATAAAAAAACATGGTTATCGATGCAACCTTTCTCGATACAACCGGTCTGATCCTGACAGAAGAGATAAAATCGAAGACAAGGAGTTAGTATTATGAGTTCACAGCTTGTGGAAGCCCTGATTCCCCTGATCATATTCGGCTCGGGTGTCTATACGGTCAAACTGGTGCTGGACTATAAGGTCAAAAAGCAACTGATCGAACGCGACAAGGTCAACGAAAACGTCAAGTTTCTCTACCATGAAACACCCGATGCGCGAATTCTCTCGAACGTGAAATGGGGTATGATCCTGATAGGGATCGGTGTGGCGGCATTACTGAGCTGGTGGTTCCCCCGGTACATTTCAGAAGAAGGCACGGTCGGCCTGATGTTCCTGTTTGCGGGAATCGGCTTCCTGATCTACGCCTTCATGGCCGGCCAGAACAAACGAAAAAACAGCCCGCCACAGTAATTCAGTTCTGCTCCGATGGAGCACTTCCTCTCAGCACCCGGCGGCTTCGGTCCCCGGGTGTTTTATTTAGGGTAAAATGGGAAGGGGGTAGCCCGGACAAGGCTACCCCGCTTTGCGTAAAGAGGCCGCGAAACTCTAGGCCCCTATTTCTTCCGCCAGTTGATAGCGCCGATAGATACGGGCATATTCGCCGTCGGACTTCACCAACTGGTCATGTTTTCCCTGCTCGACGATCTTCCCTTCGCCGAGCACGATCACCTGGTCGGCTTTCTGAAGAGTGTCGGGCCGATGGGTGATCAACAATGCGGTCATTCCCGGCATCACTTCGTGCAGGCGATCCCAGAGAGCGGTTTCGGTGCTCGAATCGAGCGCCGAAGTGCAGTCATCGAGGATCAGGATGCGCGGTTTCCCGACCAGCGCCCGAGCCAGTGCGAGCCGCTGTTTCTGGCCGCCCGAAATGGACATACCGCGAGTGCCGATAGCGGTCTCGAGACCATCCGGGAAAGTCGCGATTTCGTCCTTGAGCTGGGCCACTTCGATAGCCCAGTCCAGAAGCGCCTGATCGACTTCCTTACGCCCGAAGGTGATATTGTTCCGGACCGTATCCGAGAACAAGGCCGGTTCCTGCGGGACATAACCGATGTTACGACGCAGGTCTTCGAGCTGGAATTCCTTCAGGTCACGGCCGTCGAGCTTAATCGTACCACCGGTCGGATCGACCAGACGCGGCACCATGTTGACCAGCCAGGTTTTGCCGCTGCCGACTCGTCCGACCAGAGCAATCGTCTGCCCGGGTGCGATCTCGAAAGAGATGGTATCGATAATCTTCCTCGGTGATCCCGGGAAGTTGAACTCGACACGGTCGAACACCAGTCCGCCCTGGACCGGGGAATTGGAATCTTCGGGACTACCAGATCCGCCGGAACCATTGGGACCTTCCGAGTCTCCCTCGACGACCATCGGGTGAACTTCTTCGAGTTCAACCAGACGGTTGATCGAGATCGCCGACTGACGCGACTTGACCAGGAACTGGCCGATGTCGAACATCGGAAAGATCAGGTAAACCGTGTAATACACGAACGCACCAAGTTTTCCGGTCGAGAGATCGGCATTGATAGCCATGTAACCGCCGGCGACCAGCACGATCACGATGCCGAGTTGCCAGATGTAGAAATACATCGACTCGACCACGGTCTGTGCCTTGACGGTTGCGATCTCGGCATCGCGACGGTCGTAGACGGCCTCGTCGAAAGAAGCCTTCTGGGCTTTCTCACGCACGTAGGCTTTAACCACTCGGATACCGGAAAAGCAGGCTTCCATGACGTCGTTGAAGTGTGATATCCGCTTCTGCAAATGCTCGTACCGTTTGTCGAGCACGGTGGCGCTGATAAAGAAAATGACAATCAGCACCGGCAGCGGTCCGACCGACCAGAGCATTAAACGGGTATCGATCGTGGCCATCATGATCAACGTGAAAGTCACCAACAACAACGCCTCGTAAAGCCGGAATATCCCGGAACAGGCAAACCATGATAGCTTCTCGGCAACATCATCGGTCATGCGCGTAACCAGATCGCCGGTCCGAAATTTATTGAAAAAGTTCGGGCCTTTGTCGGTGGTACGGTCAAAAGCATCCTGTCGGAAGAGCCATTCCAGCCGCAGGTTCATCCAGGCGCGATGACTCTGAACGAACGCATAAAGCAGGCACGATACCCCGCCAAACAGCACAACGGTCAGAGCGAGCGTCGCCGCCACCCCGAGACCGAATGAAGCACCGATATCCGCCAGCCAGACGGCAACGACGTCGTCCGGAACGGTATCTTTATCGAAGTAGTCGATACTCCATCCTATCAGGCGTGGGATCGACACCTGAAATGCTACCTGTACCGGGGTTAAAATAAGCAACACCGCCAGAACGTAGCGATAGCGCCGGTAGTATCTATAGAACCATTTTATCTTATCCAGCATTTGCTGTAACTCCGTTTCGATGTTTGAACTGCAGGTGGAACAGCTTTGAATAATAGCCGTTCGCCAGGATCAGTTCGGTATGGCTGCCGCGCTCGATTATCTCGCCGCGGCGAATGACCATAATCTGGTCAACATCAAGAATCGTCGAGAGCCGATGGGCCACGATAATCGAGGTCCGGCCGCTCATCAGCTTTTTGAGCGAGGCCTGGATGGTCCGCTCCGTTTCGGGATCAACCGAGCTGGTCGCCTCGTCGAGGAGCAGGATATCCGGATTGGAAGCCAGGGCTCGCGCGAACGAGAGCAACTGCCGCTCGCCGCGGCTGAAGTTCGAGCCTTTTTCCGACACTTCGGTGGCATAGCCGTCCTCGAGCTTGCCGATGAAACGATCGGCATCGACCGTTTTCGCGGCAGTTTTGATCCGGGTTTCATCGACACCTTCGGCATCGAGAGAAATGTTCGAGCCGACATCGCCCGGGAACAGGAAGATATCCTGCAACACGAGGGCAAATTGCCGACGCAGATCGGCTTTTCTGATTTTCCGAATGTCGATCCCGTCGACGGTTATCCGGCCGCGCTGTGGGTCATAAAGCCGCAGCAGCAGGCTGATGATCGTAGTTTTGCCGCCGCCGGTTACACCCACCAGAGCCATGCGTTTGCCCTTCGTTATTTCGAAAGTGGCATCCTTCAACGCCCAGTTGTTATCGCCGGTATAGCTGAACCAGACGTTTTCGAACCGGATCGCCTCTTTGAGGCCGCCCCAGGCAACCGGCTGTTCCGGATCGGGCAGGCATTGCGGTTCAGAGAGCAACGCGAAGATGCGCTTTGCACCGGCAATCGCCTTCTGAATCGTCGACAACTGCTCCGAGACACGCCAGATAGGATCATAGGATCGCCAGATCAGAATGATGAACATAATGATCGTACCGGAGGTGAGTAGTTCTGCATGGCGCCATTTATCGCCGAAATAAATCACAACGGCGAACATGACCGACTCGAAGAAGAAAACCAGGTTAAAGAATATGATAACCGCCACGTTGACGTACACATCCTCATCGAACTTAGCTTTGTTGGCCAGATCGACACGTCGACGGGCATAACTGCCGCGATGGAAGATCTGTACGATCGACATCGACTGTAAAAACTCAGTCAGAGTGGCTGTGACTTCAGCCATCTTTTTGCGAACGTTCAGAAATCGCCTGGTGGTTTTCCTTTCGAATATCACCACGAGGGCGGCGATGATCGGCACAACGATGATTAACAGCGACGCGAGATGCCAGCTATAGTAAAACATCACGGCGTAAATACCGGCTACGAGGAGCAAGTCCCCCACCACCAGTACCACCGTGTTGGTAAACAACATGCGTAACGACTCGGTGTCGGACTCGATCCGGGCAAGTAAACGGCCGACCGGATTGCGGTCGAAAAACGACACATCCAGCGACAGCACGTGATCGAACAGCTTACGCTTGAGCGTGACCATCACCGCCTGGCCGATCGTTTCCAGCTTGATGCGCTGGAAGTATTGCATCACGATTGTACCGACCTGGATGATGATAATCAGCGACGCCGTCATAAGGAGCCCATGGAAATCATGCGACTTTATGTCAATATCAACCGCGTCCTTAAGCAGAATCGGCCAATAGACCGAAAGGATCGTTCCCGTCGCCAACAGCACCAGGCAGAAGACTAGATCGTACTTATGCTCTTTCAGAAGCGGCAGCAGTCCGCTGAAGGCTTTACGCGAGGGGATATCGCGCTCAGCGGCGGTCTTTTCGTCTTCAAAGAATTCAGCGCTCATTGTCTTGTCTTTCAGATACTTAGTTTATTCCAGTGGCCAATTCATTCGACGGGACGGCCAATAAAAAACCCGCCGAACCTGATCTTGGTGCGGCGGGTGTAAACTCCGATTTTAGTGAAACAATTCACAAGCGTTTCTTACACCTCACGCCGCTATATGTACCATTAAGGCCGATGATGCACATGTAATTCACCTTAGACATTCAGGTACCTTTCCTTTCAAAGGCGCGGCTATGGTTAGAAACGAATCATTAAAGTCGATTTACGACGTAATTATCCTTTTGGTTTCGACCAATATAGAAAAAATTTTAATCCTGTCAAAACATTTTTTAGGGTCGAGATGGAATTTGTGATGAATGAGGGCATTAAGATCGAGTTACTGACGGTCACTCATTATAGGCTCGTAGGTCTGGTCCCGGAGAGAACAACGTTTTCGACAGCGCACTCACGAACGTCATTCCTGCGAAAGGGATTGTTGGCAAACCTCAATCGCGGCGGAGGCAAGCCCCGCCGCTACGCGTTGAAGAACCTTAACCTCGCGTAGCGGGCGGCCTTGTATCGTCCGCATTTATGAACATGGTCTGCAGAATATCCGCACATCCACGCATGTGACTTTTGCAACAGCCCTCAAGGAGCTGGCCACACAGCCGTCAATTGAAAGGGCAGGCTCGAAGACGGGCCTGCCCTATGGGTTCAGCGACAGAGTCTCGATGTCTACGGGCAGGGAAGCGGTGGTGTGCTCTCCTGGAACATGTATGAGATCAACGCGACCAGATCAGCGATATCAACACTGTAATCACCGTTGATGTCCAACTCCAGCAGGCATTGTGGCGCCGGCCCACCATTGAAGGCCCATTCAACCCAGAAGACTATATCCGATATCGAAAGCTGGTTATCATGGTCGGCATCGCCGCGAAGCTCGCAGCAGCAGGCGTCACCTATCCCGTCACCATTGCTGTCCTCCTGTCCCGGATTGGCAATATAGGGGCAGTTATCCTCAGGGCAGAGATCCTCTTCATAGCCGGGATCACCAAAACCATCCCGATCACGATCGTGACAATTGTCACACGCATCACCGACGCCGTCACCGTCGGAATCAGCCTGATCCGGATTATAAACCTGAGGGCAGTTGTCTCTGTTGCACGTCACGGGATATGCACTCCCGTAGCCATAACCGTCGCCGTCTTCATCCACACAGTGATCACAGACATCAGCGATATCGTCGTTATCCACATCCGCTTGATCCGGATTGTAAATATCGGGGCAATTGTCCTCGGGACACTGGTTGTCAAAACCGGGATCGCCGTAGCCATCACCGTCGGTGTCGGTACATTCATCGCAGGCATCGCCGATGCCGTCGCCGTCGTAGTCAGCCTGGTCGACGTTGGCCAGATCGGGGCAGTTGTCAGTCGGGCATTCGTTGTCGTAACCGGGATTGCCGTAACCGTCGAGGTCCGTATCGGTGCAATTATCGCACGCATCCCCGATACCATCGTTGTCGATATCGGCCTGGTCGGCATTGGCGACCGACAAGCAGTTATCCAGGTAATCGGCGACGCCGTCACCGTCGAGGTCCAGCGGTTGAGTATCCGAACCGGCGACAATACCACAATACGGTCCGCCCCAGGCCGGAGTTATCTGCTCAGAGTTATCGTTGATCCAAATCCAGCGATTAGAGGGTCGGAAAAAACAAGAGTCAATGCAGATGCGTTTGCCGTAGTCCTCCTCGCTCAACGGTCCGAGACGAATCGCGAGTGAAACATCATCGAAACCGGCCGGGATGCCCTCACCGACCATAACCATACCGGCACAGGAAACGGTATCGGAGCCGTTGCCGGGCCATTTGAAGAGAAAGACACCAAGATCGAGCATAGCACCGCCGAGTTCACCCACGGTGTCGATCTCGGAGGTAGTCCAGGAAGCGCCATCGGGCGAATAGATACGATAACCGTTAACGATTCCTCCAATGGATTCAGAGCCGGTCGTATAACGGAAATAGAAACTTACGGTCGTATCGACCTGCAATATGTTGTCGTAGATTACACCATCAAAATGATCGAGGGTGATGGTTTGTCCGGCTGTCGTGATTGGGATAAGAAACAACAGCAGCAGCGCCGTCAGGATTGAATGTCTCGTCATAGCAGTATCTCCCCTTTCGAAAATACTTAGAATCACCTCTCTAAGTAGAAGACGAAAGATGTCCCTACATTTGTTAATTTAATAATAACCGAGATAGACAATTCTGTCAATGCGCAATGTGTAACATAAACGACAAGAAGTATCGCGATGCCCAATTCCACCCGAGGGGAAGGGCACCGGCTGAGGTTACTCCCACCGTAGCGCAGATCCGTCTTCGAATCTGCCTGTTCACGTTTACCCACAGCCTCGAATTGTTTTCCCATGCTGAAAACGCGGGTTCGAAGACGAACCCGCGCTACGGGCTATCTGATTGGTGGGCGGCAGACGTCTCGTCTGCCCCTGCAGCAGCACACCCCGGAGAACGTCTTTCCCGCGAAAGGGATTGTTGACAAACCTATAAACAAACCCAGCTGCTCCGCGTTACAGTCAATCGTCGAAACTTCGCTTCGCAATCCCCAATTCCACCCGAGGGGTGGAGCACCAAGACTATGATCGTCGGGTTTCTACGTTCACGGGGCTTC
>DAOSXA010000004.1 GCA_035380245.1 Candidatus Zixiibacteriota bacterium
ACTCGTGGGCTTTGCCGGTCATGCGGTCGATCGTGATACGGATGATCCCCGTTCGTAGCAACGTCTTCTCCGGATAGGTCCAGCTTTTATCGCTGTACTGACTCATCAAAATATCGAGCGCCTCGGTCTTGCCGGTCAGATCATCATCGGCCAGAATTTCAGCCGTCCCGAACGCTATCACCGAGCGGTATTTCCAGCTCCACTTAACCGCCTCCTCCCCCCTGACCAGCTCGTGGTCAATATCGAATACCGCGCAGACTCTCGGATTGCGACGGATAATATCGAGCTTCCGCCCCTCATGGGCGCAATGGATATAGATAATGCGATCGCGATAGCCGAAATTGACCGGCAGAACATAAGGCTCCCCCTCATCGCACAGACCGATATGGCAAACTTCGGCCTTGCGGATGATCTCCGCTATAACGGTGGGATTTGTGATTTCGCGGTCTTTTCGTCGCATGGCAGATCTCCGGTGATACGGGTTTAACGTAAATCCCACAATATCTTAACAATAATGCGACAGCAAGTTGTTTGTGGAGCGTATATGTCTTTGTCGCTTGATTTTTGTCCATAGAAAGCCGTTATATAGAAACAGAGGCGGCATGAAAGAAAACAGCTTCAAAAAAAACAACGACGGCAACAAAGTCATTCGGCTGTCCCGCGGGCGTCAGATTACCCTGACCCGTCCGCACGTTATGGGTATCCTGAACGTGACACCGGATTCGTTCTCCGACGGCGGTCTTTATGCCACGGTCGACAAGGCGGTGGAACATGCCCTGCGCATGGAAGAACAGGGCGCGGATATAATCGATATCGGCGGCGAGTCGACTCGTCCCGGAGCAGAGCCGGTCGAGGAAGAAGTCGAGTTGCAACGGGTCATACCGGTGATCGAACGACTGCGAGATTTATCCGATATTCCGATTTCGATCGACACCTACAAATCATCCGTCGCCTCGGCAGCGCTCAAGGCCGGTGCGGATATCGTCAACGATATCTCCGCGATGCGCTTCGATACCAACATGGTGAGCCTTATGGCCAAATCCGGAGCGCCGGTGGTACTGATGCACATGCAGGGGACTCCGAAAGAGATGCAGATTAATCCGCATTACGATGACTGCGTTACGGAGATATGTGACTTTTTCGAGCGACGCATCAACCTGGCAGAGCAGCACGGTATTGCTCGCGAACAGATTATCATCGATCCCGGCATCGGTTTCGGCAAGCGACTCGAAGACAATCTCCATATTCTGGCCCGGTTCGGTGATTTTTGCCGATTGAAGGTTCCTGTGATGATCGCCGCCTCGCGCAAAAGTTTCATCGGGATGCTCCATGATTCCGAACGTCTCGCCAGCGACCGGCTGGGGGGATCGATTGCCGCTGCGGTTATTGCGGTTATGGACGGCGCTAGTCTCGTACGGGCGCATGATGTTCCTGAAACGGTTGAGGCTCTTAAAGTGGTACAAGGGGTGAGAAGCAAGCTATGACCTTGTTTCGGTATGATTTCATTTCGTTCGGCCTGAAGGATGCGGTCGACGTCATGATCGTCGGCTTCATCATCTATCAGGTTCTGAAACTGGTCAAGGGGACCCGCTCGGCCCAGATTATCGTCGGCCTGTCGTTGATCGCCCTGACCGCGTTCGTGGCTTATTGGTTCCAGCTCCAGGGACTGACCTGGCTCTACTCCACTCTTGCCCCGTTCGGCCTGGTGGTGCTGGTGATAGTCTTCCAGCCGGAGTTGCGCGGGGTTCTGGCGCAAATGGGTCAAAACCGGTTTTTCCGTCGCTTCATGGCGGTCCAGCACCGTAAATCCATCGAGGAAGTCAACCGGGCCGTAACTCGGTTGTCCGATCTCGGCTACGGCGGACTGATCGTGATCGAACGCAACACCGGTCTGCGGAATTTCGCCGAGTCCGGCAAAATGATCAACTCCGAAATCTCCTGGGAATTGCTGGTAACATTGTTTACCCCCTACACCCCTCTCCACGACGGCGCCGTGATCGTTTCCGGTGATCTTATCGTGGCCGCCGCGGCCTCATTGCCGTTGACCTCCAACATGCGTTATCGCAAGCTGTTCGGCATGCGCCATAAGGCGGCAATCGGGGTTTCCGAGGTTTCCGACGCGGTCGTGGTCGTGATCTCCGAGGAAACGCACAAAATATCAATCGCCTACAACGGTATCCTCGATGCGGATATCAACAAAACCGACTTCCGCGCCAAACTGGAAACATACATGGCGAAATAGCGTTTTTTGGGTTATCCGATAAATCCTTATAAACGTCTGTCGTAACCAACTCCATTTGACAAAATGATCCCCCGGCGGTATCTTCGCCTGCCTGTGGGCAGCATTTTCGGTCGCCTGACGGATTCCTCACAACCTGCCGATATGTCTGACCAAAGCGGAAAAAGAAAACATGAGCAAGCTGAGTCACATTCGTAATTTCTCGATTATCGCCCATATCGACCACGGCAAATCGACCCTGGCCGACCGGATGCTCCAGCTTACCCGGACTATCTCCGACCGCCTGATGAAAAACCAGGTGCTCGACACGATGGACCTCGAGCGGGAGCGCGGCATTACGATCAAAGCTCACGCCATCCGGCTCATGTATCGCGCCCAGGACGGGATCGATTATATGTTCAACCTGATCGACACTCCCGGCCATGTCGATTTCACTTACGAGGTCAGCCGAGCGCTGTCCGCCTGTGAGGGAGCGATCCTGGTGGTGGATGCTTCCCAGGGAATCGAAGCCCAGACTCTGACCAATCTCTACCTCGCCATGGAAAACGACCTGGAGATTCTTCCGGTGGTCAATAAGATCGACCTGCCCAACGCCCGTCCCGAAGAGGTCACGGCGGAAATCGTAGACCTGATTGGTTGCAAACCGGAGGAGGTAATCCCGGTGTCGGCCAAGGCCGGAATCGGGGTTGATCGGTTGTTGGAACAGATCGTAAAAGTCATCCCGCCGCCGTCCGGTGATCCCGACAAACCGCTTCAGGCGATGGTGTTCGACTCGGTGTTTGACAGCTATCGCGGGGCGATGCCGTTCATTCGGGTAATCAACGGCCGCTTGAAACCCGGCGATAAAATTCGCTTTTTTGCCACCAAGCTTACTTATGACGTGGACGAGGTCGGATTCCGGCGACTGGAGGGATACCCAACCTCGGAACTGGCCGCCGGTGAAGTCGGTTATTTTTACGCCTCGATTAAAAATGTCGGCGACACTCGTATCGGCGACACGATTACGACCGTCGACCGACCGGCCGACAAACCGCTGCCGGGATTCATCAATGTCAAACCGATGGTCTTCTCGGGCATCTACCCGGCCGTGGCGGAAAATTTCGCCGAACTGCGGGACGCTCTGGAAAAACTGAAGTTGAACGACTCCTCGCTCGATTTCACTCCGGAATCCTCGGTAGCGTTGGGATTCGGTTTCCGGGTGGGATTCCTCGGTCTGCTGCACATGGAAATCGTAACCGAACGTCTCGCCCGCGAATACGATCAGGTCACGATCAACACCGTCCCGAACGTACAATATCGGGTGCACAAAACCGATGGCTCGATCATTAATGTCGACTCGCCCGCCGGCATGCCGCCGGCATCGGAGACGGAGTTTATCGAGGAGCCGTACGTCAAATCACAGATCATCGTCCCGGCCGAGTATATTGGGGCGATCATGCGCCTCGGTACGGAGCGCCGAGGTGAATACAAAACAACCGAATATCTCACCACCAGCCGGGTCAGTATGACGTATGAGTTCCCCCTGTCGGAGATAATTTTTGACTTCTACGACAAGCTGAAATCGGTTACCCGCGGGTATGCCTCGTTTGACTATGAAATCCCGTTTTACAAGCGGTCCGATGTCGTTAAACTCGATATTCTCGTCAACGGCGAATCGGTCGATGCCCTCTCGGTTATTATTCATCGCGACAAAGCCTATCGCTGGGGTTTGAACCTGAACGAGAAGCTGCGCAAGCTGATCCCGCGCCAGATGTTCGAGGTGGTGTTGCAGGCAGCTATCGGCGGCCGCATTATCAGTCGAGCCACGGTGCGGCCGCTGCGTAAGAACGTCACGGCCAAATGTTACGGCGGTGATATTACCCGAAAGAGAAAGCTCCTCGAAAAACAGCGCGAAGGAAAACGCCGTATGAAGCAGGTCGGATCGGTTGAAATTCCTCAGGAAGCGTTTCTGGCCGCCCTTCAAATCGAACGGTAGGGGAAATTTAGAAATGGTCCGCCGGCAAAAACAAATGTTGCCCGATTGTTCTTATTTCTTAGTATAAAACTAATATGAAACTCGTTACGATTATAATCACGCTCCTGCTGGCCGCCAATTTGTCGGCCACCTCCCTGTTGATCCCGATGGATCAGACTCAGACCGATCACCTCAAAGCTTATGGTGTAACGTTCAAGGTTCTCCAGCAGGGACAAACGGCCCAATGGCTGCTTAACTACCGTAACGGATCGTTTTTGCTCGACCGGACCGAAGCCACTATGAGTATGTGTCTGATGATGGGTGTGAATTACGAGGAGGTCACCTCCGGCCAGGTGGCCGATATCATGCGTCAGATCGAAGTGGAAAACATGGAGCGAGTCGAACTCCGGAAAGCCCCCAAGATAGCCGTTTACTCTCCACCGTCGAGCCAGCCCTGGGACGATGCCGTGACTCTGGCGCTGACCTATGCTGAGATCGCCTATGATGTCGTTTGGGATGAGGAAGTCCTTGCCGGGGAATTGGAGAACTACGACTGGCTGCATTGCCACCACGAGGATTTCACCGGGCAATACGGCAAGTTCTACGGTGCCTATCGCAATGCCGTCTGGTATCAGGCCGATGTGGAAGTAAACGAACAAATGGCAGCCAAGCTGGGTTATACCAAAGTTTCGGACATGAAACTCGATGTCGCCCGTACGATCTACGATTACGTCCGACGCGGCGGCTTTTTGTTCAGCATGTGCTCCGCACCGGAGACGATCGATATCGCTCTGGCGGCCGAAAACACCGACATCGTTCCGAGAGAGTTCGACGGGGACCCGGTCGATCCCGATGCAATGAGCAAGCTGGATTACAGTAAAACGTTCGCTTTCGAGAATTTTACCCCTGACTTCAATCCTTTGCAATACCGTCACAGCGATATCGACACCTACCCCGACCGCCTGGTTCGTTTCGTCAACGAAGATGACGACTTTTTCTACTTGTTTGATTTTGCGGCCAAGCTGGACCCGGTGCCGACCATGCTCACGCAGTGTCACACCAACACCGTCGACGGGTTCATGGGTCAAACGACCGGATTTCGTAAATCATTACTCAAAAAATTCGTAGTCGTGCTGGGACAACCGGATAATTACGACGAAGTACGTTACATCCACGGGGACCTCGGCCGGGGGACGTTTACGTTCCTGTCCGGCCACGACCCGGAGGATTACCGACACATGGTCAACGATCCGCCGACTGATCTGAAATTGCATAAAAACTCCCCCGGTTATCGACTGCTTCTGAACAATGTCCTCTTCCCGGCCGCCGAGAAAAAAGAACGTAAGACCTGATCCGGCTGTCGACTTCTCGATTCATTCTTTTTGACAGATCAATCTCAACAGCCTACCTTGGCGGCATGATTTCCGATCCCGACAAAACATATATAGGTATCGACTACGGCGAACGTCGCATCGGTCTTGCCAAAAGCGATCCGACCGGGTTGATCGCCTCAGCGCTGGTGACGCTCGAGGTTCACTCGCGAAAAGATGCTCTGAAGCAATTGCAGGAACAGTTCGCGGAACATCACCCCCGGGCGTTAATCGTAGGTTACCCTTTGCTCGCATCCGGCGACAAGAGTGAGAAATGTCGACAGATTGACCGCTTCGTGGAAGAACTGCGAAGCATCTACGAAGGCCCAATTCACCTGGTCGACGAACGTCATTCATCGCAGGAAGCGGCCTCGATCATCCATGCCCACGGCCAGAAAACCGGCAAGGATAAAAGACGTATCGACCGCCTGGCGGCGGTAATCATTCTTCAACGTTACCTGGATGAACAAACGATATGAATAAAATCACCGGTAAGATTACGGTTTTAGCTCTGATAGTTATCGCGATCGTTATCGTCTGGGCAGCCTATGGATATTGGTCGACGGTCGACCTCGGCAACAGAAACGTTTCGTTAATCGTTGCCCCCGGTGACGGCTTCAGCGCTACGGCCAATCGGCTGGTAGATTCCGGGGTCGTTGCCGGATCTTTCTGGCTTAAACTGCCGGCGCGACTGACGGGCGTTGACCGCAAACTCACCCCCGGTCGTTACGATTTCACCGGCAAGAATTCATGCGCTTCGGTTCTGGAAATCTTTCGTAAATCCAATTTCGTGCGGATCAAGCTGACCGTCCCGGAGGGAGCCACGATCCGGCAGGTTGCCTCACTCGTGAGCCGAGCCCTGGAACTGGATTCGACCGAGTTCGTATCGCTCAACGATGACCGGAATTTCCTTTCGGAACTGGGCCTGCCGTCGGTTGAGGGCTACCTTTTCCCCGAGACCTATTTTATCCCGTGGGGCAGCGAAGTACGTGATGTCGCGGCGGAAATGGTGCTGATGTTCCGTGCTCAAACCGATTCGCTGCAAGTGTACGAAACGCCGCTGGAGTTGGAATGGGAGGATGTAATCAAGCTGGCTTCGATCGTGGAGGCGGAAGCCCGACTCGATTCCGACCGGGACACGATCGCGTCGGTTTATCTCAATCGTCTGCGTCTGGACTGGAAACTGGATGCCGACCCGACCGTCATCTACGGCCTGGGGGGGCTTGATCGACCGTTGTACCTGAAAGATCTCGAACGCGAGACACCGTTCAACACCTATCTGCACAAAGGCTTGCCGCCGACGCCCATTAATTCACCGGGATTGGCTTCAATCATAGCCATCCTGCATCCGGCTGAAACCGATTACTTCTTCTTCGTGGCTGATAATCGGGGAAAGCATGTTTTCTCGCGTACCAACGCCGAGCACAATCGCGCTCGTGAGCGACTGCATCGCGAGGCTCAACAAAACCGCTGAAAGCGGCCGTCAATAACAGATTTTACGCTGGATCAGGGCGCCCAGTTGATCGGCCAGACGGTCGACCGTTCCCTCCTCGAACATGGCAAAAGCACAGGGCTGGGTCGATGAAAAACCCATCAATCCGAGCACGCGCCCATCGGATTTGAGCGGCTGCACCACGAACGACCTGGTGTCGTCGTCCAGCAGGAGTTTACGTTCGAAAAAATTCCCGCTGAAACTGCCGCTGAACTCCTCGGTGTAAATGCGCCCGTCCTCCGCCACCTTCTCAAGGAGAGAGGCCTCGGTCGGGAGATTCAGCGCGAGGCCGTCGCGGCCAAAGCCGCGTTGCCAGGTTGAAATAGCCGCCAGTTTGCCGTCCTGATCGTGACGCAGTACCAGCACCCCTTTGTCGATATCGTACTTCTTGCTCAACTCACGCGTGATCGAGAAGAATGTCTCGGACAAATCGCCGCGATCCCGAAAACGCGGCTCGCGCGACGGACCATCTTCTTCGGCCAGCACCGGCAAGGAAGCGATATCGAAAGTTCCGTCCTTCAGATCATTCATCGTTGCTTATACATCCCCCTAGACGTTTTCGAGTGATGAACTTCGTGTCAGTTTGTATTTCTTCACCTTGCGCCAGAGGGTGGTACGACCGATACCCAGCTCTTGTGCGGTTTGGGTGAAATTCCAGTCATTTTCGTCGAGAGCCTGTTCGATCACCGAACGTTGATTGGTATCGAGTAGTCCGCGTTTGCCTCGATCCACCACTCTCGTATTCATGACATCATAATGTTCCTCGATCGAAGGTCCCTCCACCCCGAGGAAAGTGATATCGCGCACATCGAGGGTATCGTCTTTGCAAAGCGTGGCCGCTCGGCGCAGGCAGTTTTCCAATTCGCGAACATTGCCGGGCCAGGAATAAGCCAGCAGGCGGTCAACCGCTTCACGAGTGATGAACAGCGTGGGTCGGTCAAGGTCTCGACAAATACGACGCAGAAAATAATCGGTCAGGATTTCGATATCCTCGCTTCGTTCGGCCAGCGTGGCCATTTTGATCGGGATCACACTCAACCGATCGAGTAATCGTTGTTCGAACTCGCCGTCCCGAACCATTGAGGTCAACACCTGGTCGGTCGATGAAATCACCCGCACATCAAGTTTGCGTCCCGCTTCGGCATGTCCCTCCGGCAGACGGAAATCCTGAAGGAAATCAGCCAGCACGGTTTGCATATCGAGCGGTACCTGGCTGACTTCTTCGAGCAACAACGTACCGCCGTCGGCCTGTTCGACAAGGCTCTTGCGACCGGACATCGGCAGGTCATCGTCCTCGATCCCGAACAAGTCCCGTTTCAACAAACGAACCGGGACCGCACTCAGATCGATCGATACGAACGGTCCGTTGCGTCGCTCGGAATGATGGTGAATGGCATGCGCCAGCAATTTCTTACCGGTGCCGGGCCCTCCCTGAATAAGCAGGGCAATATCGGTTGGGGCCAGGCGTGCGGCGGTTTCTTTGAGTTGTTCGATATGTTTGGAGATACCGACGATATTATCGAACCCATAAGATTGCGCCACCGTCTCGCGCAATTGTATCACTTCGCGATTGAGACGGATATTTTCCAGGGCCTGATCGACAATCAGCTCAAGATCGTGTGCTTCATGATTAAATCCAATCGGCCGCAATTGCCAACGATGAGTTACGTCAGGAATGTCGTCGCTCAACAGCAACGTCTCGGAAAACAGGTCCGACACGATTCGGCCGGAAGTCTGAAGAGCTTTGATATTATCAAGCTCCTGCGAGTCGGTAAGAACTATATCGACCGGCAGTTTCTGCTTCTCTTCGAGGCTTTCGATCGTAACAATCGTACGTCCTGGTCCCCGAAGTGTTTGTACAAGTTGTTGATTCGAGTAATTTTGCCGACAGGCAATTAGTATTGTCTGAGTTGTCTTTCTATCGTCCAACATATCTATGCCGTCTGCTTGAAATTGAGTTTCGTCTTAACGTTTATGCGAGGTTGCTCCGACTCCACCATGTCAATCCCCAGTTTGTCGGCCATACGACGCGCCAGGTCATGAAGGCATTCCTGTCGATCCTGATCACCTTTTCCCGGATTCTCGGTAACGAGCGAGATCGAAACCGGTTTCGTGGAGCCATCGCCGGTCACCTTTACGACCGTCACACCGGCGGTCCCGTGGCAGGCGAGATGTCCTCCCAGCGCAGATTTGATCAACACAACCAGAGCTTCACCGGGAGCTTCAACCGACAGATTGGGCTGATGCATCTCCACCGCGACTCGACCGCTGGGGCGCAACCAGGGATCAATCTGTTCGCAGGCGGCCTCGATAGCATTCGCGACACTTACCCGGCTAACCGGGAGACGGTCACAATCGAACAGGATCGATAAATCATTCAGCCTGTCGATCAACACTCCGGCATGATTCTCGATCTGCTGCAGTTCTTCCTGGGATTCTTCAGAATAGACCATCTCTTCAAGCCTGCCGACACCGTCGGAAATATCCTGAAGACGATTACGACAATCAGCCAGGAGCGGCGACTGCGACAATCCCGAACCGGTCGGGGCCGACTCCTTCTTCACCGTTAAGGTCAGAATCGTTACCGGCACCGGCGCCTGGTCGATATTCCGGAGCGTCAACTTGCGACCGGGAATCAACTCGGCCAGCAGATTTTCGAGCTGGTCAAAAGTTCGCCCGATCAGGCGATTTTCAGCCTTCGGGAGAATCTGGGCGGCAGCCGGACTGAGGTCGATCACTCTGCCGGAGCGACCGGCCAGAAGCAACTCAGCCTTGTTATCGACCCAGGTCAGGTCGGCCGCACGGTTGAGTGTCAGCGCCGTTGCGAATCCTTCCCGGAAGCGGCGGATCACATCGCCGAACTGCTGATCCAACAGGTCTGTCTGTGCCGATCTTTCGGGACCGAACAAACCCAGCACCAGCGGACCTCGCTCATTTTCACCGATCACGGCCGTGCGTATCTCATAGCTTTGTCCGGCCAAGGAACCGTGCTGAGGACGATAGCGATGTGAGAATTGAGCCATGCCGCCCTGAGTTACGGCAGCATCGATCAGCTCCAACGGAAAGAGAGGCAAATCCTGCGGATGCAGATAATTGTCCCCCTGTACCAGGAAAGTCAGATGATCGCGCGGGGCAATAGAATCGAGCCAGGCCATTTCCGGCTCAGTCAGTCGACCGCGACGAGTCAGACCGAGCATGAGCAGTGTTACCTGCTCCGTATCGCTCACGACGAGCGATTCGGCGGCACCACGCAGATCGGCCGTTGACCAGGCCGTGTCCGCAAACGCCGCTTCATTTTGAAACTCAAACGTATCCATGTTTCCCTGTCGTTTCATTTTGCAACATCTACTTATTTCATCGGCCCGCCGATTAGGGACTTTAGCGTTTGTAAGGGGAGATTTTGGAGAATTCTGCGCAGGCTGATATCCAGCGGTGAAACAAGCCCCCCGGCTAAGCGTCTGAAAATCCCCGCCCTCACGTAGCAGGCGGCTTCGTGTCGCCCGTACTCCGTTCGCCCGGATCGGTTTTTTTCGTTGTCTGAACCGGCTTTGCATCTTATAGTCGAGTCTAATCGAACCGGGCGGGAACTGGCCGAAAAAGCCCTGGGGCTGTCGGAGACTTCCGCCGCCAAACTCAAACCGACGTTGGACCGAATCGTGAGCGCAAAGAAACAGCAGACAGCAATTTCACCGACTCGTGAAGATGATTATCCCGAGTGGTATCAGCAGGTGATCAAAGCAGCCGATATGGCCGAGATGTCGCACGTCCGCGGCTGTATGGTGATAAAGCCCTGGGGCTATGGAATCTGGGAGCTGATAAAAAACGGCCTCGACCAGCGAATCAAAGAGACCGGACACGAAAATGCTTATTTCCCGCTTTTCATTCCCCTGAGTTTCCTTGAAAAAGAAGCGGGGCATGTCGAGGGTTTCGCCAAGGAATGCGCCGTGGTAACGCATCACCGGCTGGTGGAAAAAGACGGACGACTGGTCCCGACCGGCGAACTGGAAGAACCGCTGATCGTGCGTCCGACTTCGGAGACGATCATCGGACGGTCGTTCGCCAAATGGATTCAGTCTTACCGCGACCTGCCGCTGCTGATTAACCAGTGGGCCAATGTCGTTCGCTGGGAAATGCGCCCTCGGATTTTCCTTCGCACGACCGAATTTCTCTGGCAGGAAGGCCACACCGCTCATGCGACTCACGACGAAGCGGTTAAAGAAACCTATAAGATGCTCGAAGTGTATCGTTCATTCGCCGAGGATGAACTGGCTCTTCCGGTAATTGCGGGTGAAAAAACTCCCGCCGAGCGTTTCCCCGGGGCGGTCAACACTTATTGCATCGAGGCCATGATGCAGGACCGCAAGGCGCTCCAGGCAGGCACTTCACATTATCTCGGACAGAATTTTTCCAAGGCGTTCGAGATCCAATTCTCCAACACCGAAGGCGACCTGGAAAATGCCTACACCACGAGCTGGGGAGTATCGAGTCGGATGATCGGAGCCGTGATCATGGTCCACGCCGACGACAACGGCCTGCGCCTGCCGCCGCGTATCGCCCCGAAGCAGGTGGTAATCATACCGATGCTTAACAAACCGGGCGAAGAAGATGTGATCATGACTTATTGTCGCCAGGTGGAGTCATCGCTCAAAGACCTGTACTGGAACGGTTTCCCGGTTCGGATATATCTCGATGACCGCGACATGCGCCCGATCGACAAAAAATGGCAATGGGTCAAACGCGGCGCTCCGATCCGCCTGGAGATCGGCCCTCGCGATATCGAGAATGACGCTGTTTTCATGGCTCGCCGAGATCAGTCGATCAAAGTAGCCGAAACGGTCAAGCGGGCGGAACTCGATTCCGTCGTGATCGACGCCCTTGGAGCCATCCAGCAGACTTTGTACGATCAAGCCAAGGTGCTGCTGGAACAGCAAACTTACCGGGATATCAACGATTGGGAAACTTTCGTGAAGTTCTTTACGCCCAAAGACGAGGAGAAACCGGAAATTCACGGCGGTTTCGTTCTGGCCAAATACTGTAACAATCCGGAATGCGAGGCCAAAGCGGCTGATATGAAAGTGACCATTCGCTGTTTGCCGTTCGAGCAATCGGGCACCGAAGGGAAATGTGTCGTTTGCGGCGCTCCGGCCACGACCGATGCCCTGTTCGCAAAATCGTACTAGTTTTTCAGGATCTGCTGACAGGCAGACCTGATAAACCGGAATTCGGAGCATAGGTGGTCGGGGTATTATCCCCGACCACTTCTCTTATCCCCCAACCGAAAACGCCATTAATCCTTGACCTCACGGTCAATTTTCGTATTTTATAAATGCGCGAAGGGTTTCATTTAGAATTCCAAATATCTTGCCAATTGGAGTGTGCTTCTTGAAAAAATGGCTCCAAAACCGGCAACATACCTCGTCAGGAGGGAGTGCTACCATGCAATACGTTAAGTATTTTCTGGTTGTTCTGGTCATGTTCGCTACGGCGCCGGCCTTGCTCGCCGTTGAGGTCTCCGACTTCATGGTAAATGAGGAAAACTATCCCGGTCTGTTTGATCAGGATATGGTCAACGCCGCGTACGACAACGCCGGCAACTATGTGGTTGTCTGGCGAGATTTTCGCGGCGACGATCCGGCTGTTTATTTTCAGATATTCGATCCGGACGGTCAGATCAGAGGCGGCAACATTCGGGTAGACGCAATGTGTTCAAACACGCGTAACCTGCCCCTTGGAGTGGCAATGAATGATGTCGGTCAAATTGCTATTGCCTGGTGGACTTCGTCGGGCGATGTACTGCTGGCACGTTACGACAACACCGGCACAGCTACCGACGATATAATACAAGTGTCGGGAATTGGTCAAACGATCAACTTCGGTTTCAATACTGCGGTGGCAATGAACAACGCCGGCCATGGTATTGTTTTCTTTTCTGCCGTCCCGGAAGGAGGCACCGTCCAGTACCTGATGGGACAGTATTTCGATTTTAACACAGGGACTGTCGGTGATAATTTCCAGATCGGCCAGAATCACAGCATCGACCCCGACGAAGCAACAATGGCAGCAATGACCGAAGGGGACGTGATCGGTTGTTGTTGGTTGGGAGCCGTTGACTACTACCCCTCAGTCCTCTACAGCCAGTTGCAATACCCCTTAACCACCGTTGTTCCGGAGACGCTAATTGACCTCGCCTACAATACCGAGGGCGTGGGTCGCTACGAAGTAGAACATCCGGTAATGGATATCAACTCCTCGGGACGAGTTTGTGTTGTCTGGACAGGGACGATGTGGGAAGAGATAGGCATGAATGGATACAGTTATGCCTACGACAGCACTCATGCCTGGGTCGCCGAAACCTCCGGTACAATCATCAATCCCCGTCAACCTGTCGCCAACAACACCGCCGCTCAATCGGCCTCCAACGGCGATCTTCTTACCACCTCGACCGGCTTCGTTCTCATTCGAGTTCTTAGTGCGACCGGCTTCAATATCTATGAAATGGACACCTATGGCTCGCCGATCGCCTCACCGATCGAGGTCTATCCCTCGGCTCCCGATGAGATTTTACCTTATATGGCGGCAGCCACAATTGGCGACAACACCTATGCCATTACCTGGCTGTCCGATCCGGGGACATTTTCGAACGATATCTTCACGCTGGGATACGAGATTGGCGTAGGAGAGTTATTTACCGCCCAACGAGTGCATGACGACATCGGTGCGACCCAAAACTTCCCGGTAGTAGCCTTCGACGGATCCGGAACAGCCCTCGTTGCCTGGATTGACTACCGTGAATCATCGAACGGCGATGTCTACGGCCAGCGTTATGATGTCTCCGGTAATCCGGTGGGCGTGAATTTTAAGATAAGTCAAAGCGATCCCGGTGAGGGCAATTGCAGCCAGCTTGAAATCGTATCGAATGAAAACGGCCGGCTGGTTGCCGTCTGGGTGAAACGACAGGGATTGGGCTATCGTTCTGTTGTGGGCCGAGTTCTTGACGGGGAAGACTTTGTCCCTAACGGCAATGAGTTCCTGGTATACGCGGGCGAAACCAGTTTGAGTTATTATTGGCCGGACGTCGGCGTGGCTCAGGACGGATCGTTTGCGGTGGTATATCGTAATCGCGACGAAGATGAAATCTGTAATGTATTCATGCAGCGTTTCAACTCCGCAATAGTTAAAATCGGAAGCGCCGAACAGGTAAACAGTTCAGTCGGTTATGAAATAGGACTGGGCATGGACGGGCTGTCGTTCCTCCTCTCTCCTCGAATTGCGATGCGTTCCGATGGCTCCTGTGCTGTAACCTGGATCGAGGGACAAGAAAGCAGTTGGCCCTGGGACGCCTATTACATAATGGGACGATTCTACGATTCTCAGGGTATTGCCGGCGGCAGTGATTTTACCGTCAGCGATGACATGTTCGGAGTGGTCAGTTCATCCAATGAGGAAATACCGCCTGATATTGCCGTCGATGATAACGGCAACTACGCTTTTGCCTGGACCGGCGGCTATAATTCAGAATACTATGGTCTCTGGGCTCGGGTGTACGATGCTTCGGGAACTGCTTTGAGCGATCAGTTCCGTTATTTCGAATATGATGAAGTCAATTACAATCCCAGCGCTCGTATCTGTCCCGGTGTCGCGGGTGAATTCGTGGGAGTCTGGTACACGGTCGGTGATGAGGATGAAAATACCTTTGCTCAGCGTTTTTCCGTTAGCGGTAGAATAATGGGTGAGCCTATCGAAGTATCGGCAGATCCCACCGGCGCCGTTCAATCTTATCCCACTCTGGCATCGTTCAATGGAAATTTCCTCTTCACCTGGGAAGACCAGCGAGCGGGGAATCTGAACAACGATATATACGCCAGTTATAAAACATACGGCGCCTTTGTAACCGTATGCGCCGATATCAACGGCGATTCCTCCGGTCCGGATGTGACAGACCTGGTATACCTCGTCGATTATATGTTCCAGCAGGGACCGGCCCCGATTTACATACCGGTCTGTGATGTCGACGGCAACGGTTCGGGACCGGACATTGCCGACCTCGTGTACCTGGTTAATTACATGTTCACCGGCGGCCCTGACCTCCAATGTCCTTGAGCGCCGCTGTTCGATAGAACATAAAGACTTATAGCGGGCTCTTCTGAGCCCGCTTTCCTTTGGCTCTCGGAGAACTTGTCCCGCTTTTGCCCTCTGTCCATTACCTTGACTTGAAACCACCCAGGCGCTATATTCGGCCCGCAAAACAAGCGAAAGTGGTGGAATTGGTAGACACGCTGGATTTAGGATCCAGTTCCGCAAGGAATGGGGGTTCGAGTCCCCCCTTTCGCAATAAATATCGACCCGGGCACAGAACTATTCCTGACCCGGTTGTATTGCTTGATAAGAACAAGACGGTGCGGCCGATTGAGCCGCGACACAAGACATAACTGGAGTATGAAGTGAAATCCGAAGTCAAGGAAACTGAAGGCCTCCTCCGCGAGGTGACCGTTCAGATCCCGGTCGAAGCCGTAAACAGCGAGATGGAGAAGCAGTTTGCCCAACTTCGCAAGGAAGTCACCCTTAAGGGATTCCGCAAGGGCAAGGCCCCGATGGACCGGATCAAGGGGATGTACGAACAACAGGTCAAGGCCGAAGTAGTCGAGGAATTGATCCGCAAGACCTATCCCGATGCCGTGCGGGAGCATCAACTTCGGGTTGCCTCACACCCCACCGTAACCGAGGCCGATTTCGATGACTCCGGGGCATTCATATACACCGCCCAGGTAGAAGTGTTTCCGGAAATCGGCAACATCGTCTACAACGATCTCAAGGTGAAGCTGCCGAAAATCGAGGTCAAAGACGAGGATGTAGACGAGTTCGTCGATGCCATGCGCAAGGGCGCCGCGGAACTGCGTGTAGTCAATCGCGAAGTACAGGAAAGCGATGTGGTCGTCGCCGACCTGAAAAAACTCCTCGATCCGCAGTTGATTCTCGACTCGGACCTTTATGAGGACGAAGAGATCGACCTCGAGAACGCCGCCACCGTGAACGAATTCCGCGACAACCTCCAGGGCATGAAGTCCGGTGAAAGCAAGGATATCGAGGTGGTCTATCCCGAGGACTACCCGGACGAGAAATTCGCAGGCGCTTCCATCAAATACAACGTCACGGTAAAAAATGTCAAAGAGCGGATTCTTCCGGAGATCAACGATGATTTCGCCAAAATGACCGGTCAGGCGGAAACCGTGCTGGAACTTCGGATAAAAATCCGTGAGGAATTGAAAAACCGTATCGACAAGAACCATGATCGCAACAAGCGCGGCCAGCTAATTGAGCAGATGTGCACCCAGAACGAGATTCCGGTTCCGGGCGGCCTGGTCGAAAGTTATCTCGATAAGGTGGTTGAGGATTTCAAACGCCGGTACAGTGAAATCGACGAAACCAAACTGCGCGACAACTACCGATCGGTCGGAGAACGCACAATTCGCTGGAACATGATCCTGCAAAAGCTTGCCCAGCAAGAAAATATTGAAGTTTTGCCCTCTGATGTCGAAAATCGGATTAAGATGTTTGCCGACAACTACCAGATGAGCGTCGAAGAAGCCAAGCAGGCTCTGGCGAACGCCGGTACAATCGACGACATCAAGGACTCCATTACGGAGGAAAAAGTTCTCGATTTCCTGGTCGGAAAAGCAACGGTGGAACACACCGAGCCGAATAAGGGCTGAGAGAACAACCGAACCGGATAACAAGGATTCGTTAGATATCGAGTGAGGTTTTATGGACGACAAGCTTTTGAATAACTACCTGGTGCCAATGGTGGTCGAACAGACCGGCCGGGGCGAGCGGGCTTACGACATATTCTCGCGACTGCTCAAGGACCGGATCATCTTCATCGGTTCACCGATCGATGATCAAGTGGCCAACCTGGTGATCGCCCAGATGCTCTTCCTCGAAGCGGAAGACCCCGAGAAAGATATTTTCGTGTATATCAACTCACCGGGTGGTTCGGTAACGGCCGGCATGGCGATTTACGACACGATGCAGTTCATCAAGCCGGATGTCACCACCACTTGTATGGGTATCGCCGCCTCCATGGGCGCTTTCCTGCTCACGGCAGGAACCAAAGGAAAACGGGCCGCCCTGCCGAACAGCCGCGTGATGATTCACCAGCCGCTGGCCGGCACTCAGGGACAGGTTTCCGATATCGTCATTATGACCGAGGAGTTCAGCCGAACCAAGAAGCGCCTGAACGACCTCCTCGTCCACCACACCGGACAACCGTTGGAACGAATTGAAAAAGACACCGACCGGAACTTCTTCATGTCACCGGAAGAGGCTAAGGAATACGGCATCATTGATAAGGTGTACGAGTTCCAGCGCCAGGAAAAATAGTCGGAGTAATAATGGCTCCCGTCACGACGGCGGGAGTCGGGAATAGGATCTCATGCCCCGAGACACCGATCAATCCAGGGTGCCGCGCCGTTGTTCATTCTGCGGCAAACCGGCCGGACAGGTACGCCGGCTCTTTTCCGGTTATGAGTCGTTTATCTGTGACGAGTGCGTTGAACTGTGCAGTGATCTGCTCCACAACGCTCCCGAATCAGCTACCCCCGAGACAATCGGGGTACCGCCGACTCCGGCTGAAATCAAGAATTTCCTCGACCAGTATGTAATAGGTCAGGAACATGCCAAACGAACTGTCGCGGTAGCCGTTTATAACCACTACAAACGGATCAACTCCCAGTTCGAGGCGAAACTTGCCGGTCATAAGGCCGATGCCGACGATGTCGAACTCGAGAAATCCAACATTCTTATGCTCGGACCGACCGGAACCGGTAAAACCCTGATCGCCCGCACCCTGGCCAAATTCCTCAAGGTACCGTTCACCATTGCCGACGCCACGGTGCTCACCGAGGCAGGTTATGTCGGCGAGGATGTCGAAAACATCCTGGTGCGCCTTTTCCAGGCGGCTAATTTCAGCCAGCAAAAAACCGAACGCGGCATTATCTACATCGACGAACTGGACAAAATCGCCCGCAAGGACGGCAATCCCTCGATTACCCGCGATGTCTCCGGCGAAGGCGTTCAACAGGGTCTGCTCAAAATCCTCGAAGGCACCGTCGCCAATATCCCTCCCAAAGGGGGACGCAAACATCCGGAACAGGCGTTCGTGCAGATCAACACCAGCAATATCCTGTTCATCTGCGGCGGAGCTTTCGATGGTCTCGATAAAATTATCGCTCGTCGCATGGGGCGCAATGTGGTCGGGTTCGAGGCCGAGAAGACCTATATCAACGACAGCTCCCCGGATATTTACGACCATGTCCTGCCGGTCGATCTGATCAACTTCGGTCTGATCCCGGAATTGGTCGGGCGTATCCCGGTCTCAGCCGCATTGAAACCGCTCTCGGAAGAAGCTCTCCTCAGCATTCTCACCGAGCCGAAAAACGCCCTTACCAAGCAGTATGCCAAGCTGCTCGAGATGGAAGGGATCAAGCTGAAATTCGATAAGGCCGCCCTGAAAGCAGCCGTCGAGATCGCTCAGGAGCGTAAAACCGGCGCTCGCGCTCTGCGTTCTATCTTCGAATCGGCCATGCTGGACATTATGTACGATGCGCCGTCGATGCCCGAGACAGCCGAGATTGTTATCACGGCCGCCACGATCAAAAACGGCAAAAAGCCCAAGATCATAACCCATTCTGAAAAGAAGAAGGCCGGTTGATTTTCAAGTCGACCACGGCTTAAAACGTCAAAGCCGTCCGCCTGAACCGGCGGGCGGCTTTTTTAATAAGCTCCCACGAACAGTTCGCAAGTTAACGTTGGCCCCGGGTTGTATAACTCATATATTGACGGGACTTATGAAGATTTTAACCAGGTACATACTCCGCGAACATATTGGGCCGTTCATATTCGCCTTCCTTACGATTACCTTCCTGCTGGTGATCGACCTGGTTCCTAAAATCGTCGACAACGTCATCGACAAAGACCTCGAATTGAGTGTGGTTCTTGAGTTGATCGCTCTCAACCTGGCCTGGATGCTGGCATTGTCGGTACCGATGTCGGTACTGGTGGCCACGTTGATGGCCTTCGGGCGTCTCGGTGGTGATTTCGAAATCACCGCCATCAAAGCTTCCGGCATCAACCTTCTGCGGGTGATCTTCCCCCTGATGATTGCCGCAGGCGTGATTATGGTCGGGATGATTCAGTTCAACGACCGCATCCTCCCGGACCTGAACAAACGGGCGCGTCTGCTGTGGGGAGATATTTCCGCGATGCGCCCCACCCTAGTTTTTCGTTCCGGAGCGTTTATCACCGACCTGCCCGGCTTCCTGGTATTGATCGATAAGATCGACCATACCACCTCACGAGTGGAGGGAGTCCATATAACCGAGACGAAAGACCGCGAAAAGCCGCGCATTATCACGGCCAAATACGGCTTTCTGGAAATGACCGAACACAACACCAACATGCGTTTTACCCTTTACAACGGCGAAATCCATTCGCTGGACCTCAAGGATCCGGCGAATTACCGCAGGGTTGATTTCCAGAATTACGTCATCAATGTTTCCGATGCCCGCGATGAACTGGTTCGTTCCGAAAGCGAACACCGTAACGACCGCGAGATGGGCATCGCCGACATGCAGGCCAAAGTCGATGCCGCCGCGGAATCAATGAATCCCTTTCGCGAGCAAATCAATTCATCCATAGCTGCCCGCGTCGATCTGATCCTGTCCGACACCCTCATCTATAACGGACCCGAGACCGATGACAGCACTCAGGCTTACCAGCACGTTCGCGATCAGGCGGCTCTGCTCTCTCGCCTGGTCGAACGTTCCGAAACACACATCCAGGGACAGGCCAAAACGGTCAGCAAATACGATCTGGAGATTTATAAAAAATACGCCCTGCCGGCGGCCTCGGTAGCCTTCATCCTGATCGGCGCCCCGCTCGGCATCATGGCTCGCAAGGGCGGCATGGGAGTGGCGATCGCCATCTCTATCGTCTTGTTCATTCTCTACTGGGCATTCCTCATCGGCGGCGAGGACCTGGCCGACCGGCGGCTGATGTCGCCGTTCTGGGCAATGTGGGCGGCGAATTTCCTGATGTCCGCTATTGGATTGTATCTGATATTCATAGTTGTCACCGAGCGCCCGTTGCTGTTGTTTAGCAACATAAAGAAATGACGCCGATGATAAAGAAACTCGACCGTTACCTCATAAAAGCTTTCCTGTCCTCACTGACTGTCGTGACTCTGGCGGTTGGCCTGACGATTATCGTCATTAATGCCGTCGAGGAATTGCAGGATTTCATCGACCACGATGTTCCGCTGCTTTCGATCCTGGAGTATTACTTCTACTTCGGCGGCTGGGTGATCAAATCGTTCATGCCGATGTTCGTGCTCCTGGCGACTCTTTTCTCGATATCGATTCTCGCCCGACGTAACGAGATTCTCGCCATGAAAGCCTGCGGACGGTCATTGTATCGCCTGACAGCGCCGATTCTGTTGATGTCGATACTTATCGCCGCCGGCCATTTTTATTACAACGAATACGTTTTCCCTCCCGCCAATCAACGACGAGTCGAAATTAAGGAATTCGTGATCGAGAAACGCTCGCGACAGGCGATCAACCGCGTAAGTAACATCTACCGGCAAATCTCCAAGGGATATTTCTACACCATCGCGGTCTTTAACGTCGATCGCGGCGAGGGATCCGATATAAGAATCTACAAAGCTGAAGGCGGTCGCATTAGCGAGATCACCACTGCCCCCAAAATCGAGTATGTTGATCACCGCTGGATAGCAACCGATGCCGTCGTACGCACTTTCGACCCGAAACGAGGCGAATCGTACCACGAACAGGCGGTTTTAATCCTCGATGATATCAAGGAAAAACCGACTGATTTCAGCAAGCGGATCGGTAAACCGGAAGACATGGGTTACGACGAACTCAAGGACTATATCGAACTGATGAAACGAACCGGCGGCCCCTACGCTCGCGAGGCGGTCGATCTGAAGGTAAAAATCTCTTATCCGATCTCGTCCTGCATCGTCGTTTTACTTTCGATCCCGTTCGCCTCTAATCCGCGGCGCGGCGGGATTGCCGTCTCGATAGCCGTGGGCGCCGGCATTTCTCTGGCGTATTTCGTACTGTTCCGTACTCTTCAGTCGGCCGGATATAGTGAGAAAATACCTCAGGAGCTGGCTGTCTGGGGTGTCAACGGTCTCTTTTTTATCATTGGCCTGACTTCATTGATTGCAGCAAGGAAATAGCATTGCCTGACCATAACCACGAAAAAAACCGCAAAGCCTGGAACGAGATAGTCCGAATCCATTACGACCATCCCGACTATTGCCTCGATGAATTCCTCCGAGGCTGGTCCAGCCTTAAACCAATCGAACTGGATGCGCTGGGGGACGTCAACAACAAGACCCTCCTTCATTTAATGTGTCAGTTCGGAATGGACAGCCTTTGTTGGGCGCGCAGAGGTGCAAAAGTCACCGGAGTCGATATCTCGGACGATTCCATTGAGCTGGCCCGCAAACTGGCCGCCAAAACACACCTTAAAGCCGAATTTATCCGATCGGACGTGCTCGACCTGATCGGCAAAATCGACTCCCGATTCGATATCGTTTTTATGTCGCACGGTGTCCTCACCTGGCTGTCCGACATGAACAAACTTGCCAGGGTCGTAGCGCACTACCTGAAACCGGGCGGGATATTTTTTGTGGTCGACGGTCACCCTATCACCGCCCTTTATGAAACCGAGGATGTCGGTTATCTCGATAAGAAACCGGTGACTTATTCCGGCGAAACCGATTATTGTGACCGCGACTATGTAATTCAGTCCGATCTGGTGGAATTCCAGCATCCGATAGGTGAGATCGTGAACAGCTTCATCGGAGCCGGACTGCGAATTGTCGAGCTTAACGAGTATGATAAGGGCTATTATGCCGTTCGAGCCGACTGGATCAAGCGGGACAGCTATTGGTATCCGCCGGACGGCCCGCCCCGCTATCCCCTGTTGTTCTCACTCAAGGCGGTGAAACCCTGAGACATATCGAGTTAATCAATAATAGCCATAAAAATAGGGTGGTGCCGCAGCATCACCCTATCGTTTTTCCATCTTAAACTAGGCTCAAGTCCCCATTTCCCAGGAGGCGAGGTACTTGCGCTGTTCCGGGGTGAGGCGGTCGATGGAAATGCCCATCGACTTGAGCTTGAGCGCTGCTATCTGATTGTCAATTTTCTCCGGCACCGTGTACACCCGTCGTTCGAGTTTTTTGTGATTCTTCACCACGTACTCGGCCGCAAGCGCCTGGTTGGCGAACGACATATCCATCACCATGGCCGGATGGCCCTCGGCGGCAGTCAGATTGATCAAACGGCCTTCGCCCAAAACGAAAATCCGCTTGCCGTTCAGTACGTATTCCTCGACGTTCGGACGCACCACGCGCCGCTTCTTGCAGGCTTTGTTGAGCGAGGTCAGATCCAGTTCGACATTGAAATGACCGCTGTTGGCTACAATGGCGCCGTCCTTCATCCGCCTGAAATGTTCCATGCGAATGACATTGATATCACCGGTCAGGGTAACGAACAGGTCGCCGACCGCCACCGCCCGCGACATCGGCATCACCCGAAAACCGTCCATCGCCGCTTCGATCCCGCGTACCGGGTCAACTTCGGTAACGATTACCTCCGCACCCATTCCCTTGGCCTTAAGCGCAACGCCGCGACCGCACCAGCCGTAACCGGCCACGACCACGACCGACCCGGCCAGGAGCATGTTGGTGGCGCGAAGAATCCCGTCGATAGTGGATTGCCCGGTGCCGTAACGGTTGTCGAAGAAATGCTTGGTTTTGGAATCGTTGACGGCGATCACCGGGAACAGCAGTGAGTCGGATTTTGCCATTGCCCGCAGGCGGATTACCCCGGTCGTGGTCTCCTCCGTCCCGGCCAGCACGCCCGCCGCTAACTCCTTGCGATCAGTGTGCAAGGTCGACACCAGATCGGCGCCGTCATCCATAGTGATATGCGGCTTGAAATCCAGGGCCTGATGAATGTGCTTGTAATAGGTCTTGTTGTTCTCGCCCCGTACGGCGAAAACCGGAATGCCGTATTCCTTCACCAGCGCCGCCGCGGTATCGTCCTGTGTCGAGAGCGGATTCGAAGCGCAGAGGGCGGCGTTGGCGCCGCCGGCTTTGAGTGTCCGCATCAGGTTGGCGGTTTCGGTAGTGACGTGCAGACAACAGGCCAGATTGATCCCTTTGAGTGGCTTCTCTTTTTTGAAGCGCTCCCGGATCAGCCTCAACACCGGCATGTTCCGTTCAGCCCATTCGATTTTGTCTTTTCCCTTAGCCGCCAGTTTGATATCGGCGACATCACGTTTAATGGCCATGGTCAAGCATCCTTTGCCAGTCTGGCTGCCTTGTCGGTTTTTTCCCAGGTAAATTCCGGCTCGTGACGGCCGAAATGCCCATAGGCCGATGTCGCCGCATAAATCGGCCGCAGCAGCTTGAGCGATTTGATGATCCCGCGCGGGGTCAGGTCGAAATGTTTGTGAACCAGTTCGGCGATCCGTTCATCCGGTATTTTACCGGTGTCATAGGTGAAAACCGTCAACGACACCGGCTCGGCGACACCGATAGCATAAGCCAGTTGTACCGTACATTTATCCGCCAGTTTCGCCGCGACGATATTCTTGGCAATATAACGCGCCATATAAGCCGCGGAACGATCCACCTTCGAGGGGTCCTTACCGGAGAAAGCACCACCGCCGTGGGTTGCCATACCGCCGTAAGTGTCCACGATAATTTTGCGTCCGGTCATGCCGGTATCCGATTGCGGTCCGCCGATCACGAACTTTCCGGTCGGATTGATCAGAATTCGGGTCTTGCGGTCCATGAGTCGAGCCGGAATCATCGGTTTGATTATCTTTTCGATAATGGCCTGAACCGCATCTTTGGAGATCTTTTTACCCGTTCGATCCAGAATATCACTGGAATGTTGAGTAGAAATAACCACACATTCCACCCGATGCGGCTTCCCCGCCCGATACTCGATCGTCACCTGCGACTTACCGTCGGGTCCGAGGAACGGCAGGATATGCCGTTTGCGCACCTGAGCGAGACGACGCGTCAACTTGTGCGCCAGCATGATCGGCATCGGCATCAACTCTTTCGTCTCCCGGCAGGCATAGCCGGTCATGAGACCCTGATCACCCGCGCCGCCGGTGTCGACACCCTGTGCGATGTCGGGCGATTGTGCCCCGATGGCATTGAGAATGGCACAGGAATCATAAGAGAAACCGTGCGAGGAATCGACATAGCCGATTTCCCTGACCACCCTTCGCACCAGTTCGTGAATATCGACATAGGCGGTGGTGGTGATTTCGCCGCCGACAATCACCAATCCCATGGTTACGAACGTTTCACAGGCCACTCGGCCGAAGCGGTCCTGGCGAAGAACTTCATCGAGCACCTCATCCGAGATACGGTCACTCAGTTTATCCGGATGTCCCTCGGTTACCGATTCCGATGTAAACAGGAAATCTTTTGCGATCATTTCATGATCTCCTTAAGAAAACCACCGATGAGGGGAAAAGATGGCTGGACGGACGGAGACTAATCGTAGTCGACCTCCGAAGAATCACCCACATTGAGCACCTGTGAAGTCCCTTTCACGGTGGTATTCATCCCGACCAGGGAACGTTCGATCACGGCATTGTCGATACTGGCTCCGGTCGAGATAATTGAATTCTTGATAATACAGCGGTGCACCTCGGCGCCGTCGGCAATCGACACGTACGGTCCAATCACCGATTCGGACACTTTCGCCCCCGGAGCGATGTACACCGGCGGAACGATTGTCACTCCTTCAGGGGGAGAAGTCGGAGGCAGTTTCATCAGAAAATGACGATTAGTCGCCAACACCGCTTCTTTTTTACCGCAGTCGTACCACTGCTTCACTTCAAAAGCCCGGAAACGAGCACCGTTGTCGATCATCGTTTCGAGGGCATCGGTGAGCTGTATCTCTCCCCGGGTTCGGCGACCGGATACGACCAGGTCGTTAAGAGCCTGTTTAAGCTCGGAGGAATCATAGAAATAATAAAGACCGATCAAAGCCAGATTGGTCCTGGGTTCGGCTGGTTTCTCCTGCAGGCTTACGACCATGCCGTCCTTGACTTCGGCCACTCCGAATCGTTGGGGATCATCGACCTGTCGCACTCCCAGGATATTCTCTTTATGTCTGATCAGTTCCTTCAGGTCGCATTCGACAATCGTATCCCCAAGAATAACGAGCACCGGGCCGTCGCCGACATGGAGTAATCCCTGCTGTACGGCATAACCAAGTCCGAGAAGGCGATCCTGCCAGACAAAAGTCGCCTTGAAGTCGTAATTTTCCTCGACGAACTGCCGAATCTGACTCCCCTTATGGCCAATAACGAAAATAACTTCTTCGGGATTTAAGGCCAGAAGCGGGTCCAGCACATAGGACAAAATAGTCTTCTCCGCAACGCGAAGAAGCGGCTTCGGCTTTGACAATGTGTGCGGCCGCAGGCGTGTCCCGACACCGGCCACCGGAATTATAACTTTCACGATATACCCTTCCGCTTAGCTCGCCCCATTTTAGATGATCGCCTGCGGCGTATCAAGGTTTATTTGACTTTTTACGAGATATGCTACAAACCCATCCAAAGAGTATCGGATTTTCCGTTGGGCGCCGCGATCAGACCGACTACCCCCGGCTCATTCGGCCTCATGGCTCGTCCCCAGGCAACCGTAATCGGAAATCCGGTTCCCATGCCCGGTCTCTCCTGCAATCCCACCGGTGTCGGCATATCGCTCTCAACGGCGCTGTTGCAAAGAGCGGTCATCTCACCGATATCGAGCGTTGAATCTTTTGCTATAACAAAGAACTCAAAACGAGTCCAGATCGAATCAAGAGGATAAATCGCCGTTGCCTGTAATTCCACCGGTATTCTCGAAAATTCACCGATCGGTGAGGCTTCGTAGGCCGGATAATAACCCATCCAGGCCAACAGCGCCTGGTTCACCGGCTCCAGCGACTGCAAACGCACTGTCGAAGGCTCCTTGTCGAGGAGTGCTTTCAGATATTTGTCGGTCAGGTATTCCCGGCCGAACCGCTGCTGTAGTTCGTTACCGAACAGGAAATAACGCACGACGCGGCAGGCTTCATCGAGATCCTCGAAATCCCGCACCACCTGATCAATCGCCGCCATTGCTGCCATCCCTTCGCTCCAGGTATCGAACAATCGACTTATCTCACTCAACTTGTCGTCGTCCGGATCCGCAAAAGCAGCCAGACGGTAATATCCCGCCGCTTGCAGATAAAACTGAATACCCCGAGCGGAAAGCCGCTCCGCCTTGTCTTCGAACCGACGGCCGACCTGCCTTATCACCCGATGCCATTTTTCGTTCTCCAACAGATCCGGATGCACCATGTACAGATCAGCAAAGTTGTCCACGATCAGATCGTACATCACGAGTTGGCCGTCCTCGATCTTCTGCAGCAACTCAATCGCTCGGTCGGGGAATCCGTCCGGATTAGCCACCAGATCATAGGGCGGTTGGTCGATCTCAGATTTGGAATCGTTGGAACAACCGATAAAAACTGCCAGACAGGCAACCGCTAAAAATAAAAGAAAGGATCGCATATATATTCCTCGTTCGGATATTCCATCAAGTTGTCGACCTCAACCACGGCCGGTGAATCCATATAAGATAATACAAAGCAGTCGATTTGGGGATCAGAAAAGATATCGAAATGAGCCGACCCAGTCCTCAATCAGGAACTGCACCCGCCCGATCAGCAGCGAAACACGACCCATTACGGTATAGCCGAAATGAGCACCGAAAGAGATCATGATAAACCAGATGCCGACTTTTGCCGTCACCCCCAGGGCGCCGGTGTGCTCCTTGGAGAAATAGAAGTAGATCAGGGTGGAGATGACACCAACCACCACGATAATCGCCAGCATCGCCGCTCCGAATCCACCACCGCCGCCAAGAGGCATCATCGTTGCCCGCATCTGCGGCAAGACTAATCCATGAAGTTGCGAAGTCAGGAAGATTCCCGAAGTCACTCCCATCACGAACGCCAGCGAGGTCCTTGCAATCCAGGTATAGTTTTTGGTAAAGCGGGCAAACATCAGAAAACCCAAAATCCCCGGAATGATCAGGGTCCATTTGCCGCCGATCATCGGAACCCAAAGCTGTTGCACGATTACCGTATCCCAGATCAAACCGACATAATACCCGGCCGAAAGCCCGGCGAATATATGCTCGGCGATCTTGTAGAACGGATTATCCTTATACATGAAACTGAACAGAGCCAGCGTCACGAAGGCTATCACCCAGATTTCGAAAATCTCCCAGCCGTTCATGCGCCAATCCTCCGCTTGTGGCGTCCCGACAGGAAGAAACCCAGATTGCCCAGAATCACCAGACCGATAATCAACAGGTGCACCAGTGACTGTGCTCCCATACCGATCACGGCCGAGCCGCGCTTTTCGACCAACTGCTCGTATTCGGCCGCACCCTTCATTCCGCCCAGCAGTCCCACGAACTGCCCCGCTCCAACGAAGGCGTAGTATTTCGGCGCCGAAACAGCCGTCGTACCGCAGCCGATCGGCACCCCGTACTGGGCATTGACGATTGACACCCAATAGTCGGCGGTGGCGTTGTCGGCCACTTCCATAATGAACGAAATCTGCTCGTAGTTAACGATCGAATCCATCATCGGCAGTTCCGCCAGCAGTGTCCCGCTGTTGTCGGTCGGAAAGATCGACTCTATCGAGATCCCCATCCCGGATAACACCGCCACATAATTGGCCTTGTATCCGAGATTGACAAAATCTTCACCATAGATTTTGTCGTATTCCGGAGCGATTTCGCGGGTTACGGTCTCGGCCATCGACGGTCCCCCCAGGGGTATATTCGACAGCGTAATGACCTTGATATCTTTGCGCCAGAAATGATGCAGGGCTGCGCGGGTCATCGGTTCACATTCGGCGATAGTCGACGGATAATAATCGAACACACACATCACGGTGCAGGAATCCGGCAGTGCCTCGATAGCGTCAAAAAGCATCTGCGCTTCGGGCGTGGTGTTGATCGGGAAATCAGCCGGGAAGATAAACGGAATGATCACCGCCAGTCCCACCATCAGGTAGACCCAGCGCCGATCCATCTTCTCCATACGTTCCCAGAACGTCATGCGATCAGCCCTTCCCCATGTAAGTACGCTCGATGCCAAGGATGATGCGAAGCGACATTGAAGCCGCGCCCAGCGCCGCGCCGATAATGATACCGCGCTGCACCGCCAGGTTGGCGCCGTTCATGATGTAAGTATTCAGGAAGTTCGGGATATCCCCCGGGAAGAGATTCAGAAACGCTTCGCCCATGGGAACCCGCCAGAGCATAACCACCGTAGCGGTCAGCAGCAGGATAGTTGATTCCGCGGTACGCGCCCGGAAAGCACGATAAGCGGCCGAGGCGATATAAAAAGCCAGGGTGGCGAACATGGTCGCCATCATCGGGGAATCGAGATTGAGAAAGAGCCAGTCATAGATCGAACCGGAACCACGTCCGAACAGAGAAGCCCAGCTTTCGGGCGCCCACTTGGCCGGCCAAACGGCCGGAATCGCCATGGCAAAAATCGAGATCAGCGTCAGTACGCGGTAACCCCAGCCCTCACGACGCGATCGCACCGCCGACCAGTTGACCCGCGTGATCGAGACTACTCCCAACAGCAGAGTGAAACCGCCGACAATCGTCAGCCAGACAGTTAACTCCTGCGAGATGTCACCGATGAACGTCCCCTCACGGAAAAAAAACGAAATCACCAGCGCCAGACCGGCGATAAACGCTACTGCTACGGGAACGGTGGTCTTGAGCATAAATCAGTATCCCTAAACGACCTTAAACCAGCCGGTGAAGAAATCTCCGTATCCGAAAGTTACCAGAATCACCCCGATAATGATCATAATGGCGATCAGCATTTTGACAAAATCCTGTCCCTTAAGCCCGCCCAGCATGATCGGCTCCTTGGACAGATAAGCGGAGGCGGCGTAAAGCTCCTCCCCCATCAGGGTGTAGTCACAGGCGGCAATGAAAAACGGCAATTGCTCCGGACGAGCGGTCCCGGCAATCTGAATCGATCCGGCCGCATTGCCGGTCTCGGCCAGAAGCAGCGACTCGGCAAAAAACGCTCCCATGTAGATATTGGTAGCCGGTCGCTCACGCATCATATATCCGTTGACGTTGGCCGTGAAAGCGAACTGCTCACCCGCCACGTAACGAACCATATCCTTGTCGAAGGCGTCCTTTTTCCCCTGTTCGATATAGGCTTGCTCGACCACTTCCTGCCCTGCCGCCAACACCAGCGGATAACGCACCGGAACCATCAACGGCGTCTCGTACTGAGCCGTGATTCTGGCCACTCGTCCGAGAATGGAAATCCCGGCAATCGTCTCGATTTCATCAAGCTCGGAAATGCCCGGGATAAACAACACCGGTCGGCCCATTTCGGTCGCTCGACCGACTGCTTCCTCAACTGCCTCCAGTCCCGGGATTTTACGCAGGAACAGGGTTTTACCCTGCCGAGCCCAGCGGGTATAAAGAAGCACGGCGCTGGAGAATATCAACACCAGCACCATTGCGTTAATGCGATCGAATCGAAATACCGACGGAGCAGCCTGTTCCGCCTGCGCCCAAACGGAACTATAAGAAAAGACGATCAGCCCTGTGGACAGCAGTCGAAAGGCTGGTCGTTTGAGTTTGTCGATGCTCTTGATCACGCGGCAATATACTCTCTGAGGCCTCAAAGTCAACGTCTTTGGTAGGTCGAGGTCCGGCGTCCGGGGCATGTCAAGGTGCCGGTACGCCCGGCTGTCCACGAAACCCTTACTATGTTGCGGGCGACACAAGGCCGTCCGCTACGCGGAGATTGGGACGCGTTGTCGCGTAGCGGCGGGGCTTGTCTCCGACGTACCGGGATGAATCGATGCTCCCCCGGCAACAACCGTTCAAAGGACGGACCAACCTCTCAATCGTTTAGTCGCGAAAAAACCAAAGAAAAGGGCAGGTCCGAAGACCTGCCCTTTGGAGTATTCTCTGTTAAGAGAAGTTACTTCATCAGAATCATCTTCCGCGTCTGGTTGTCGTTACCGGCATTGATGCGGTAGAAGTAAACACCCGAAGTAACCAGGTTGCCGTTCTCATCGGCGCCGTTCCATTCAACCTCATGGGTGCCGGCGGAGAAGACGCCGTCAGCCAGGGTGATAACCTTCTGGCCCATGATGTTGAACACGCTCAGTTCGACCTGACCGGCAGTGGTCAGGGTGAAGCTGATCGACGTGGTCGGGTTGAACGGGTTCGGGTAGTTCTGAGCGAGCGTGAAGCCGCCCGGAATCGGAGCACCACTGGTCAGGCTGGACAGAGCCACCCGGGCGCCGCCGCCGATGTAGGTGATCTCTTCTTCAACGGACGTGCCGTTGACCTTAATCGTCAACTGGTCGTCGCTCTGCGGATAGGACTCGAAGTCGACGTCATAGCCGTAGACCGGAGTAAACTTCAGCAAACCGCCGGAGTAGACACCGGAACCGCAGAGGATACCGTCCTCGGTGAAGACCTCGATCTTCGAACCGTTGGCCAGTTCCGCGCCATCGAGCTTGATCCCCGCACCGTAGACGTTCATCCAGTCACGGGAAGCAGTGATTTCACGGTCGGCCGAGGCCAGCGAAGTGACATTGCTCTTCACGGGCATAGGAGCATCGTCATAATAGAGCATGTCGGCCGTTGAGGACTTGACCCAGTAACCGAAGGTCGGATACAGATCGGTCAGGGTATTATGAAGCGGGTCGCCCGGGACATAATCCATAGCGCCGCCGTCATAGCCGTATGTCACCAGCAGATTCTCCATGATCGAGGCGAAACCGTCTTCGACCGGCATGGAGTAATCGGGCCAGTAGCTGACCAGGTTCCAGCCGCTGTAGATCTGGATGTAGTCGTTGGGGCTGATTACGCCGCCACAGATTTCGAAAGTGATCGGGCAGCTCAGACGGAACCAATAGCCATGGTAGAAATCGACATCTTCGAGAGTCGAGAACTGCGGCAGGCTCGGATCATAAGTGAGACCGTCCTGATCGAAGCTCAGGATCACGTCGATGCATCCGGCGTAATCACTGATGAAGCTCTCGATGTCGCTACTGAAGGCCACATTCCAGGAAATCAGATTCCAACCCTCGGACAGTTCGTACGTAACGCAGCTTTCGGCCACGAAATCACAAACCTGGTAGACATCACCGTTCTCGGTCCAGGTGATCGTCGGGTCGGTGGCAACCACTACCTCGTTGACGGAGAAAGTGATCACGTCGCCTTCGACGGCGCCTTCATCCACATCGAGCGTATACATATCGTCGTGGTAAATGTTCATCATTCCGAACGAGCCGTCTTCTTTCACCACGGCCTTACCACACAGCACGCCGTCCGGATCGTAAGCCTTGATAATGTCGCCCGATACCATCGGCACGCCCTCGAGCATCGGCTCGTTGCAGTACGCGACGATCCAGGCATCGGTCGGCATCACGACCTCGTTATCGAGGACGTAAATGGTCATGTAATATGTGTTGGTGCGATTGCACACATCGGTAACGGTCAGGGTTACGGTGTATTCACCGTATGCCTCGAAGGTGTACAGCGGCTCGAAGTCGCTCGAAGTTCCACCGTCGCCGAAATCCCAGGCATAAGTGAGATCGCTGCCAGTCGAGGTATTCGTGAAGACCGGGCTGAACGGCATCATACCGGTGTCGGTGTCAACCAGGAATTCGGCCAACGGGGCCGGCGTATAGTCGATCACGAAGCTCTGAGTCTCAGAGACCTCATGACAACCGTTAGCGGCCGTAATGGTCGCGATATAGGTACCGGCAGTGTCCGGCGTGAAGCAGAGCTGGCCGTCGGTCCAGGTGAAACCGTCACTGACAGTCACGCTGGTGGCGTTTTCAACCGAAACACCGAGGCAAACTTCCTCAGCGGAGCACAGCGTGACGGAAACGGGATCGGTTACACCGATAATCGGTTCTGCCATGAGACTGATATTGAAGGCCACGTCGCAGGTGACATCGCCGCAGATATTGGTCGCCGTAACAGTAACCGTGGTTTCACCCGCAACTTCCGGAGTGAAGCACAACATGCCGCCGTCCCAGGCACCCACCGAAGTGGTAACTTCATCGGCGCCGGTGATCGTCAGCTCGATACAAACCTCGCCAAGCTCACAAAGCTCGACATTGACCGGCTCGGCCGGGCAATTGATCACAGCCATCGGGCATTCCTGAGCCGTGATGGTGAACTGACAGGTGTCGTTGCCGCAGTCGTTGCCGATGATCAACGTAATCGGATACTCGCCCGCAGTCGGAGCGGTATAGCAGAATTCATCGGTCTCTTTATTGAACCGGGCCGTGAGGCCGTCGGTTCCAACGATAACTTCACTATAGCTGTAGCCGAAGACGCTTTCGATCGTCACCGGCAGACAAACCTCATCTTCGCTGAGGTAGGTCGAGAAATTATCGAGGCACGTAACGACAGGGACATCGCCCATGGTAACCTCGACCGTGATACCATCACAGGAGGCATTGCCGCAGTCGGAACTGGCCGCAACGTTGAAAACGTATGTACCGGAAACTTCGGGAGTAAAGCACAGCGAGTTGTTCTCCCAGGTGCCGGCCACATCACCGGTCACCGTGACATCGGTCGCACCGGTAATTTCAAGCGGAATGCATGCCGTCACATCATCAGCACACAGAGCGACTGAGAACGGCTCGGTCGGGCAAACGATCTCGGGCGCGCCGCCCACGGACACTACGACCGTGAACTCACAGGTGGTCTGGCCGCAGTCGTTGTCGGCAGTCACCGTAACCGGGTAGCTACCGGCTTCAGCGGGCGTGAACGAGAAAACGCCATCAGCCCAGGCGCCCACGCTGGTTAACACCGAAGTGGCGCCCTCAATCGGAACACTAACATCGACCTGACCCAATTCACAGAGGAACACCTCAACCGTGCTTGGATCCGGGCAGGTTATGACCGGCGGTTCGGCAATCGTAACGTTGACCGTTATGATGCATCCATCGGAACCGCAGTCGCCGGTGGCCGTAACATCAAAGACGTATGAACCGCTCGTATCGGCCGCAAAACAAAGCTTATCGTCAGCCCAGGTAGCGCCGTCAACCGTCACATCGGAAGCATCGGTAATAACGAGATCGACACATACATCCTGCGCACCGCAAATGGTAACTTCAGCCGCTTCTTCGGGGCAAATGACCTGCGGCGTCGGGTTGACGGTGAACTTAACCGCAACCGACTGAGGTGAGTTGGGGGCATCGGCCAGCACATTGATGGCGGTGGTGTAGACACCCGCCATGAGACTGCCGGCACTAACCGTTACGTTGACGGTCCCCTCGGTGGTGCCGCTGGTCGGATCAACGGTCAACCAGTCAGCATTCTCGCTAACGGTGAAATCGAGCGGGCAGGCATCGGAACGGACGGTGAAGTAATTAGCCTCAGGGGTATCTCCCTCACAGGCTTCGAAGAACAGCGTATCGATGCTCATGACCAGGTTGGCCGCCGGAGCTGCATTCAGCGTAAAAGCATCCGCCAGGGTCAACGAGACTTCGCCGTACGAAACGTTCAGATCGTACAAACCGGCGGCGGAACCGCACGGGAAATTGAACAGAACACTCAACTGCGTGTCACTTGACGCAATAACCGAAGTAGCCGTAAACACGCCACCCAGGTTAACTACCGGGGTTTCAGAGAGAAAAGCCGTATTCTCACCGACGATCGTGAAAGTCTGACCCGTCAAACCCTCGGTTGAACTGTTCGGAGTGATACTGACCAGAGAAGCCTCAACCGGCTTGCTGTCGATGTAATAGCAGTGCGGACCGTCCCAGGTCGGGAAAACATCCGTTGAGACCGCGGCCCATTTCCAAATACCCGACGGCGGATACCAGGCCGAGTCCAAACAGACCGTCTTGCCTGCATCGGAAGCATTCAGAGGACCGATACCGATAGTGGCATAGACAACATCGGTTCCGGCCGGAACGCCCGAACCAAACATCTTGAAACCACCGATACCAACCGTATCGGCGCCGGCGCCGTCGGAATTATTCGTAAAGAAGACGCCGCCGTCAAAGTAGTTACGTCCGATCGCACCGGTCGTATCGACCGATACCGAATTCCAGGTGGCTCCATCCTCGGAATAAATGCGATATCCATTGGTGATACCGGCCAGGACATCGGAGCCGTTGGTGAATCTCAGGTAGAATGTGATATCGGTACCGGAAAGCAGAACTTCATCATCAACGGTACTGACACCATCGACCGATTCAAGTGAGATGCTCTGAGCGTTGACTAATCCAACACTACAGAAGAGCATCATGGCAAGAATGAAGAGAGTCCTAAACCTCATTCTCGTGACCTCCATAGTTACTAAGTGTTAATGATGTAATTTTTCTCGACACATATAAAACGGGATGGACATACCACATCCCGAGCAGTCTCACTGCCTGTTTATTCTTAGAATGAATCGTCGCTTTTTCAGTCGCCAAGGTCTAGCTTCCTCAATACAAAAAAACCAGGAACGCAACCTCTACCCGTACCAGACCGGCAATGTTAGACCAGAAAAAGCGTTTGGTTTATCCAACTCTTTTTCTAAACCAGTTTGTTAGACCATGAGAAGTAAGTTGTAGATACCCCCCCTTAGAAGGATATCAGTTCAACTATACACGCCGTCAATATACCCGTTTATGGCCTATTGTCAAGGCTTTAGAGCCATTTCAGATTTCCCTGTAGCCTCCGGAGAGCTTTTCCACTCACAAATTGCCGGGAACCCCTTTGATCCTGCATGTTAAGCAATTGAAAAACAACAAGAAAACTATAGGATGAATCCCTGTGCAGCCTTTCAGCAGATTTTGCGCCTTGGTTACAGCCTCCCTCAGAAATTCATTCCGATCCCCAATCCGATACGGTACGTAGTATTGTTAATTTCATGCGGGATATTGGAAATCTTCGTCCCCGCTTCTACCGTAACATCCTCACCGACAGCCTCATCGTAATAAGTCTCATCCTCGTACCAGGTCTGAACCTGCTTGCCGGTGGCATGAAGCCAGAGCAGTTCGGCCGACAGCTCTATATAAGGGGTTGACGGCCCCCTGGTTTTGAATTCGTATCGACCTGCCAATGAACCGATTACAGCGATACCTTCAGGGCTGCCCTCGGCCGTTTTTCCTCGGAGAACATGGTCGTCCAGATCGGAGGCAAACAAACGCGAAACCAGCACTTGCGGTTGTGCCTGCAGCATCGATGAGGGTTTATAAATCGCCCGCGCCCCGATAAACGGCATCTTGTAGGTAACCTCATAATGTCCGACTTTCCCGTCCGAGGCATAATTCACCCATTCACTCCCTTCCCACTGACGAAGGCTCAGACCGATAATATCCTGCTTGATCTTGACATACCTGAAACCCATCACAACCCCGATCAGTCCTTTTGGCGATTTGACCACCTTACGGCCGATCAATCCCTGCAACATTATGAAATCATGCTCGACATCGCTCTCGGAATAACTCCAGAGAACCTCTTCGTGGGTATACGGATTGGTTTCCCAGTCGGAATCCTTCATAGCATCACCGGGATCGGAGACATTGAGACTCGCTTCCGCCTCGACAAAATAAAATCCTTCGGATTCGAAGCGATTATTGATCCCGATCCGAAGCGTGGGATAAATCCCATCCAGCGGGAATTCGAGCTTACTCCGGCCGCGTACGATCACGGTATCATTGCCGTAAAGAGCGTAATAGGCGAAGTTGATTTCATAGTCGTGATATCCACTCTGCCAGGAAATTGAGGGGGTCAATTGAAAATCTATTGTAGCTTCGGCGGAAACCGATCCGGTCGCCATCAGAACCAGGAAAGCCAGAGATACGATCGTTTTTTTCATGAGAGCGGATCCCCAATCAATAATGCTGTTGTTTTTCGTTGATATATTTTAGAGCGACAACACGACAAAGTCAAATAACGTTTGTCCGGATCATCGCCTCGGATTCCACCCGCCGCTATGAGTTGCGACATCTTCTCCATGAGAGAGCGCGGATTGTTGATTGGTTTGAGACGAAGTTACCGTGGTATTTTTTCGCCGGTCATGGCCTCGATTTCGTCAAGGAGGGCCTTTTCCAGCTCATCTTCTTTTGTGTACGCAATAACCTCACCCTTCTTAATGAGGGTGCCTTTGCCGACTCCCCCCGCAATACCGACATCGGCCGCCCGGGCCTCACCGGGTCCGTTTACGGCACAACCCATCACGGCCACTTTCAAGGGGGTTTTGATATGACGTGTCTTGGCGGTAATCGATTCGGCCAGTGGAATCAAGTCGATTTGACAGCGTCCGCAGGTGGGACAGCTTATAACCTCTACCCCGTCGGGCTTCAGGTTGCAGGCAGCCAATATCTGTTTGCCGATGCGCGGCTCGTGAATCGGATCGGCCGTCAGTGAGACCCGAATGGTATCGCCGATACCGGTGAGCAGAAGCGCCCCGATCCCTACTGAAGATTTAATGGTCCCCGGTTCGAGAATGCCCGCTTCGGTAATGCCGAGATGCAGCGGGTAATCACATTTTTCGGCCAGAATATGATAAGCCCAAAACGCCACAGTCGGTGAGGTTGACTTGACCGAAATTATTATATCCCGGAAATCCATATCCTCCAGCACGGCGGCTTCGCGCAACGCCGCTTCGGCGAACGCCCGAGGATCGTCATGACCGTATTGCTTCAGCAGATCCTTGGGAAGCGACCCGGAATTGACGCCGATCCGGATCGGAACCTCGGCCTCCCCGGCCGCCCTGGTTACCTCGCGGACTTTCCATTCCTCACCGATATTGCCGGGATTGATTCTAATTTTGTCAAAACCGGCCTCGATTGCCGCCAGGGCCAGCTTATAATGAAAATGGATATCGGCCACGAGCGGACCGGTCGTTTGTTCGCGGATCGCCTTAAGACAACGCGCCGCTTCCTGGTTGAGTACCGACAGGCGAACGATCTCGGCTCCGGCCTCAAAAAGTTGTTTGATCTGTTTCACCGTCGCCGCGATATCTCGGGTGTCGGAGGTCGTCATGGACTGCACCGTCACCGGGAAACCACCGCCGATGATCAGATCACCGACCTTAACTGCGCGGCTCTCGCGCCGCTTAACGGGATAGTTTATTTCCATTTAGCTCTTTGTTCTCTTGACCGGAGTCACATGAAAAACGTAGTTTAGATAGTTTTACGCAGACAAGCAACCGGAAGATGGACGAATTTGATCTGGCTAAAAAAACTTTCAATTATAGTGATCCTGCTGATAGCTCTCGGGATCTATTTTGGTAATCGCCATCTTAATCGGCAACGATTCACCGATGCCGGTCAAAAAAACGCCCTGGTCACCGCTCAGGCCTGGGTCGCAACCGCCACCTATCGCAATAATCCGGAACGTTACACCGAGTTCCGCGATTCCCTGCTGACGGCATCCGGCATATCCGCCGAAGATCTTCGCGATTATCTGAACAAGTATCAGGAAGAACCGGAGAAATACTACTACTTCACCAGGATGGTTAAATACTACGTGGATTCACTGACCAGTCCCTTGCTGGAACAAAGCGATATCGACCTCGATTCGCTCGAAGCTGCCGAGTCTGAAAATCCCTGAACTCCGTCGGAAGGGCAGCCCCCTGGTAATTCCCCAACTTCCAACCGTCATGCAGGCGACACGAGGCCGCCCGCCACGCATGGAAAAAAGTCTAAGTCATAGAACGTATAGCTACGGGACTTATCTCTGCTGTAATGAAGTGCTTTTCGGGAGAGCTAGTCCGCCTCATCCGCCGCTTCAAAGGCGTTCGGGTAATGTTCCAGACGACCGTCGATAAAAGTAATCACATCGAACCGTAAATCGCAGTCGCTCAGGCTTTTCTCGATCACATAAGCCTGCGCCGCTCGCGTCAGGTTGATCGTCTTTTTCACATCCACCCGCTCCGCCGGATGGCCGAACGAAACATCCCGCACGGATTTAACCTCTACGAAAACAACCTGCTTCCCCTTGCGAGCGATCAGATCAATCTCATAGCGGCCGGAACGCCAGTTGGCGGCGAGAATATCAAAACCGTGTTGCTTCAGATATTCGGACGCTAGTTTTTCGTATTTCTGCCAGGATTTAAGAGGCTTGTTGGTGGAGGACTCTCGATAATCAGAACAAGACATACTGATCAACCAGCTCCGCCACCGGTTTGAACGACCGGCGATGGATTTCGCAGGGACCGTGTTCGCGCAGTTCCTCTAAATGAGCCCTGGTCGGATAACCCTTATGCTGAGCGAAACTGAACGAAGGATACAGCGTCTGATAACGATCCATGATCCGGTCACGCGTTACCTTGGCCACGATCGACGCTGCCGAGATCGACGCACAGAGAGCATCACCGCCAACGATGGCATACTGCGGCTGGGTCATTTTGGGAATCGTGAAGGTTCCGTCGACCAGCAGAAAATCAGGATTAGGCTGAAGGTCCTGGACCGCTTTACGCATCGCCATCAGCGAGGCTTTGAGGATGTTCATTTTATCGATACATTCGTTGTCGATAATCCCCACCGCACAGGGCAGTTCGAGATCGGCGATCTGCTCGAAAATTATCTCACGCCGCTTGGGCGAAAGTTTCTTGGAATCGGTCAATCCCTCGATTTTAAGATCGGGCGGCATGATTACGGCGGCGGCGACAACCGGCCCGGCCAGCGGTCCCCGACCAACTTCATCAACGCCGCAGATGGCGCTGAATCCCTTGTCCGTCAGCATCTGCTCGATATTGGCGTACATCTCGGCCATCAGCTTAGGATCTGCTTTCATCGCTCGCCTCATGGTTGAATTATGCCCACCGCTCATAAACGGTGCAAGTTAATGTTTCCCTATTGACCTAGTCGGCCGCCAAAAAGGCTTTTATTAGCGCTTTTTGCGGCTATATTGGGTCAAATTAGCGGACTTCCAACGGCTTTGTCGAAATCTCGCGGCCCAAACCTTGATCCCCCACCCGAGCGGTGAGGCACCTGGTACCGGGGATTTGATAAATTGTGTACGAGGATTGAATCATTCACCGCGTAACGGCGGGGCTTGTCTCCACCGCGACCGAACATAAGATTGAGAAGTGCCCAGGCATGGCAAAAAGAGACGACGACAACGATTTCGAATTCCGTATCATCGCCGGTGAGCTCAAGGGCAAACTCATCCGCGCCCCCAAGCTGGCCGGTACCCGTCCGCCGCTCAGCCGGATGCGCAAGTCGATCTTCGACTTCCTCAATCCATATCTCATCGGAGCGAATTATCTCGATCTTTTCAGCGGTACCGGCTCCTACCTGTTCGAAGCGGTCAGTCGTGGTGTCGATCAGGCTACCGGAGTTGAACTGGACGAACGACTGGTCGAATCGATCAATCATCACGCCGAGCAGTTCGGCGTCGCCGACCGGTTGCTTTGTCTTCAGGCCGATGTTTTCGAGGCGATTTCCGACTTCGCCGTCACCGGCCGGTTGTTCGACATTGTCATGATCGCCCCGCCGCAATACCGGGGAGTCATCGACCAAACTATGCAGGCCCTCGCGGACCATCGCATTGTCCGCGATGATGCTCTCATTCTCTGCCAGCACGACACCTCCGAAACGAGTAAAATAAACTTCGGCTCCTGGCCGATCCTGCAGCAGCGCAAATACGGCAACACCACCTACACGATCCTGTCCCCTTCCGAGCCCAAATGAGCCACGATTCGAGCGAGAGCAAGCGTCTGGCCGACCCGTCCACGGGTGGGGATTAGCAGTGGTAGGTCGGGTTCCGGAGTGAGCGCTGGCGAAGCCCCGTGAACGCAGAAACCCGACAAATTTCGGATAAACCCATCATTCCCGGCTATCAGATTCCCTCTACTGGAAACCTAAGGCAAACCTCGATCAACCCATCTTCCTTCATGTGGGCGGCCGACATCCTCGTCTGACCAATAAATCCGCGCCGGTTCAAAGACGGACCTACGGCACGGTGATTCAAACTTCCCACCATAGAGGTGCGGCACCAAAGCTACCTATGTCTGGTTTGTACAAGGGCGGATCCGTCTTCGAATTCACCCGGCCCACGTCACCCCAAAAGAAAAAGGGCGCCCGATTAAGAGCGCCCGTGAATGGCAAATTGAAGTTAGTTACTCTTCCTTTTTACCTTCTTCTTCAGCCGGAGTTTCCTCAGCCTTGGCCTCTTCGACCGGGGCCTGGGGAGCTGCTTCCTCAACTTTTTCGGTCACGGTTTCAGCCACCTCTGCGGTAACTTCACCGTCGCTGATACGTTTCAGAGTCTCGCGCTCTTCGGCATCCATAATCTGCTCTTTAATACGAGCGGATTTGCCGGTCAGCTCACGAAGGTAGTAGAGCTTGGCGCGACGAACCTTACCGGCTCTGATTTTCTCGATTTTGGCTATGTTCGGCGAGCAAAGCGGGAAAACACGCTCGACGCCGATGCCGGAAGAGATTTTGCGCACGGTGACAGTAGCCCCGGTACCGCTGCCGCGGCGACCGATCACTGTCCCCTGGAAAACCTGAATACGCTCTTTGTCGCCCTCTTTAATTTTGTAGTGGACCTTAAGCGTATCGCCCGAGCTGAACGGGGGGATATCTTCCCGCATGAAGCTCTTTTCGATTTGGGCTATACGTTTCATTGGCTAACCCTTTCTATATCGATCAATGTTCTTTTTTTCTCGTCTTGTTCAACAGGGCCCGCTCCTCAGCGGTCAGTTCCTGCTTTTCCAACAGGTCCGGGCGATTGGCCGCACATTTGAGCAGGGCCGCCTCGCGCCGAAACCGTTCAATCTCCTTGTGGTTGCCGTTTACCAGCGGCTCCGGAACTTTCAGCCCGGCATACTCGACCGGTTTGGTGTAAACCGGCCAGCCCAGCGTGGATTCCATGTGTGAGTCGTTGATAGCCGACTCGAAATTCCCCAGCACCCCCGGAATCAAGCGTGCGGTGCAGTCGACAATCACTGCCGCTGCCGGTTCACCGCCGGAAAGGGTGTAATCGCCGATCGAGATCTCTTCGATGTCGTACAAATCCAGCAGCCGTTCATCAACGCCCAGATAATGGCCGCAGATGATCGTCAGCCGGTCCAGAAGCGACATCTTCACCGCTTCATGCTGAGTCAGCGGTGTTCCCGCCGCCGAGGTCAACAACAGGCGCCGGTTCTCACCCGACGCGACCGCCTTATCGCGCGGTTGCCACCCCAGGCTTTGCAGACAACGATCGAGCGGCTCCAGTTTGAGCACCATCCCGCCGCCGCCGCCGTACGGGGTGTCATCAACCGTGTGATGACGGTCCGTGGCGAAATCACGGAGATTGATTATTTCTATTTCAAAGAGCTGCTTCTCCAGCGCTTTGCCGATCAACGACTGCCGCAATGACAGGGCAAAGTAATCCGGAAAAAGCGTTACTATCTCATACTTCATCGACCGAGCCTTCAGGCCGTTTCCACCAGACCGGCCGCATCAATCACGATTTTCTTCGTTCTCACATCAACGTGCTTCACGAACTTCCGAACCGCCGCTATTGACAGCCTGCGGCCGTCGCTCGCCGCGATCCGATAAACATCGTTGGCCGGGTATTGCTCCACCGATTCAACGACACCTATCTTTTCACCGTTCGTCTCGTCGACCACCTCGCAATCGACCAGCTCATGCAGGTAATGACTGCCCTCGGGCAGATCCACCAACTCGTCCGAGACAACACCCAGTTCGAGATTGGTCAGCAGTCGAGCCTGTTCCGGATTCTCGATTCCCTCGAATCGCAGCACCGGTCGCCCCGATACGATTCGGGACGAGACGATATTCAGCTTTTGCCATCCCTGGCGATTGTGGACATGAATCGTTTTCATGCCCACGAAACGCTCCGGGAAGTCGGTTTGGGGCGTGACGAAAATCTCACCGTTCACGCCGCGGGGTCGGCCGAGTCGACCGATCACCACCATTTCGTCCTGGGACACCGTCTATTCCAGAATCTCCAGCACGGCGCGCTTGCCCTGACGGGCAGCGGCGGCGGCGAGCAGGGTCCGAATCGACTTGGCCGTCTGGCCCTGTTTGCCGATCACTTTGCCGAGGTCCGGCTGCGCGACACGCAGTTCATAAACGGTCGTCCGGCTGCCTTCAACTTCCTTAACATCCACTTGGTCCGGATTGTCCACGAGGTACTTGACGATCAGTTCGATGAATTCCTTCATTGCCAGGGCCCTTTCTGATTATCCGTTGAGAAGGAGATACCGTGTTCCATTCAAAATTCGTTTGTGAACGGCGTCCTGCGACGCCGGTGGATTATCCGCAATCGGGTCGTTACTCTCCGGAGCCTTCCGCCGCCGCTTCACCGGCTTCTTCCGCCGGCGCCTCGGCCGCCTGGGCCGCTTCTTCCTTAGCCTTGGCCGCCGCTTCGGCCGCCTTGGCTTTTTCTTCAGCTTCCTTAGCCGCCGCTTCCGCTTTAGCCAGAGCCGCCTTCTTCATCTGACGCGTCTTCTTCGGACGCTCTTTGATCGTGGTCTTGATTTCGACCGTCGACACATCCTGTCCCTTCTTCAGCATCTCGTATTTGGTGAGAAAACCGATCTGGGACAAAAGCGCGTGGACCGTGTTCGACGGCTGCGCGCCGTCGTTGAACCATTTCACCAGCTTGTCTTCGAAGACATGAATCTCGGCCGGCTTGGTAATCGGATTATAGGTGCCAAGATTCTCCAGATACTTACCGTCACGGGCGCGACGTGAATCGATCGCCACGATCCGGTAGAACGGGCGTTTCTTAGCTCCCATACGGCGAAGTCTTACATGTACAGCCAACAAATCCTCCGTTACTTCTGTCCGGGTCAGAAGGGCATGAGCCCTTTCGGAAGACCTCGGAACTTCTTTTTATTCATATTCTGAAACATTTTTTGCATCGCAAAGAACTGCTTGAGCAACTGGTTGACCGACTGGACTGAGTTCCCCGACCCCGCCGCTATACGGCGTTTGCGGGATCCATCGATCATCACCGGGTTGCGTCGCTCCTGGACAGTCATCGACTTGATGATCGCCACCATCCGCTCCATGTCGCGTTCATCCACTTTGATTCCCTTGAGCATTTTACCGGCGCCCGGGATCATACCCAGCAGCGATTCGAGCGGACCCATCTTTTTAAGCTGCTCCATCTGGCTCAGAAAATCCTCGAAGTCGAATTTGGCCTTGAGAATCTTCTCCTGCATCTTCGCGGCCTCTTTGGCGTCGATCGTCTCCTGAGCCTTTTCGACCAGCGAGACGATATCCCCCATACCGAGAATGCGCGATGCCATCCGCTCGGGATGGAACGGCTCCAACTCGGGGAGCTTTTCGCCCACTGAGGCCATCTTGATCGGGCAGCCCGTTACATGACGGATCGACAGCGCCGCGCCGCCTCGGGCATCGCCGTCGAGCTTCGACAGCACCACCCCGGTGACGGAGAGACGCTTGTGGAACTCATCGGCCACTTTAACCGCATCCTGACCGGTCATGGCATCGGCCACAAGCAGCAGTTCATCCGGAGGAGCCACTTTCTTGAGCTCCTCCAATTCGTTCATCAACTCATCGTCTATATGCAACCGTCCGGCGGTGTCGATCAGAACCAGATCAATGAAATTCTTCTCGGCGTACTTGATCGCCTGACGGGCGATTTCCGGTGGCTTGGTGTTTTCGACGTGGAAATGCGGGACGTCGATCTGGTCGGCCAGCACCTTGAGCTGCTTGACCGCGGCCGGGCGATAGATATCGCAGGCGACCACCATCGGCTTCTTGTTTTTGCGCTTGGCCCAGAGAGCGAGCTTGGCGGTCAGAGTGGTTTTACCCGAGCCCTGAAGACCGCAGACGGCGTAAACCGTGGGGGACTTGTCGATCGGATGCAGCGGTTCGGCTTTGCCGCCGAGGAGCGCAACCAGCTCGTCGTGGACGATCTTGATCACGTGCTGACCGGGGTCGATCGACTGAAGGACTTCGACGCCGACCGCTTTGGCCTCGACTGCCTTGATGAAGTCTTTGGCGACTTTGTAATTGACGTCCGCTTCGAGGAGCGCGCGACGGACCTCGCGCATGGAGTCCTGGATGTTCTTCTCCGTCAGGCGACCGGCGCCTCGGAGTTTCTTGAAGACCACATCCAGTTTTTCAGACAGCGAGCTAAACATCGTTTCCTCGAAATTTCATCCAACACAAAACGGCCAACTATTGGCCAGACCTCTCCATCGCGGTCTGGGCAACCTGGAGCTCCTGGGAGCCTATCCACCTGTCCAGCCGCACTGGAGCCTGTAAATATAATGGTTGGCTTTAGTTTGGCAAGCAGTTTATCCACATTTTGGCAGCGTCGCGTAAGGGGATCCGAATTTTCCATAACAGTATATATCCCTTCCCCTTATAGAGAATTGGGTTCGTTTTGCGTATTTTTGTTTTGGGGTAACAGAAGCTGTAGTGATTGCGGCCGCGGGGTCCGCTCGGTGATTGATTTCCAAGGTTTGTGGTGCTGTCCTGTTCATACAAGAGAGGATTGAGACAGGATTGTGCGCAGGATTTGTGAAGGAAGTGGAGGGGCGAGCGAAGGGGCCGCTGGTGTCCACAATCTCGGCCCGATCCCGTTGTAGGTCGAAATCCCCTGCCCGCCGCAGGCGGGTCGCAAAGCGAGGTTTCGACATTCAATTCACTCCCCGAAATCTCCTTTTGGGAGGATTGAGACAGGATTGTGCGCAGGATTTGTGGAGGAGTTGGAGGGGCGAGCGAAGGGGCCGCTGGTGTCCACAATCTCGGCCCGATCCCGTTGTAGGTCGAAATCCCCTGCCCGCCGCAGGCGGGTCGCGAAGCGAGGTTTCGACATTCAATTCACTCCCCGAAATCTCCTTTTGGATCGATACTCCCAGACACACCCCAGGTCTCGTCGTAAACACCAAGGTCGACAAACATCTTGAATGAGGAGTACCGCCAGGCAGAAGCTCGATCGGCGTGGCCGTGCTTCACGGCATTATAGTGGACGTAGTCGAAGTGGCGGTTCAGATCCTCTTGATCTCGTATGACGTGGTCCCAGAATCGGTTCTGCCACACCTTACCGGCCTTGACACCAACCCTTTTGCGATACAACGACGAAAAGGAGAGCTTCCAGCGACGGCTCAGACTGGAAACGTCGTGATTGAGGGGATCGACCACCATATGAACGTGATCCGGGAGAATAGCCCATGCCATTAGAAGCCATTTCCCGTCACGGGACAGTTTCTGCCACGCCGCGTGGATCAGATCGGCATTGTCAACGAGGATTGGGTTACGTTTCTCGACAACGTGGGACAAGAAGTAAACCTGTTCTTTCCCTTTGTAACGTCGGATATTGGTCACGGCGGAATGTAGCAAGTCGGGCAAACAAGATCAACGGTTTGTCGAACCTCGGGGGGGCCGTATTCAGGGGATTGTCGAAACCTCGCTTCGCGAGTCCCGCCTCGTGGGACCAGGGGTTTCGACCTACAGGGCTCCTCGCACCGTTCGACGGTTCCAAGCCCCCCTCACATTCCCTACAAGCTCTGTGAAAAATCCGATGTGAGCCCATGATGTAGAGAAGCAGACCGGGAGGTCAGCCGCCCGCGAGATGCGAAATATGCAAAACGAACCCATTTCGCCGTAAGCCGAAAACATCTATCAGGTTCGGGCGGAGGTGCGAATTCGCATTGTGGATAATTCGGCCGAGAGATTGCCTTTTCACATAGCTCCTCACAAAGACAGTGGTTGAGCCATTGCCATTGGAAGCGCGACTTATCGGTCAAACGGCCCGGAGTTTGCCCCGGTTTTTCATACAGAAAACCAGGGCCGATCCAAAAATCATAATCTCCCCATTGGCGTCATCGGTTCAAGCTCAACCCTGGGTACTAGAAGAATAATAATGCAGACTGGATAAAAACAAACCAAGCCCGATCGCCAGATAAATCGGCGAGAGGTAAAGACGGGAAATGGGAGAATGCCGAAGGCCGTAGCCCATCACCACCATGATAACGATAATCAAATAGCTACGCCAACTCTGGAAGGCGAACAGACATACCCGTTCACGGTCGGTCGCCTGGGTCAGGAGTCGGATTTTGTTTTTGCGCACGAGCCTCAGAAAACCGAACCGATAAACCACTAAGCCGACCGCCGCCCCGATCGTCACCGGTACAATCCAGGCCGTCTCCTCCATCGTCAGCCAATGCGCCGCTACTACGCAAAGCATAATCCCGACCGCGGACCAGACCATCCCGGCCAGCACCGGAAGCAGCTTCTTGTTCACCGAAGGCGACTTCATACGACCTCAAATTAAGAAGCAACCTCGCCGGATCATATATGTTTTTTTGACCGCTTGTGGCTCTCCGGCCAGGTTGCTCTCCGGAAGAATCAACGGATATCGTTAAACCCAAACGGCGTCTCAAACGTCCTATCGGCAACTTCAGCAACCAGGGAGTATAAATGACAACGACCAGCCCCGTCATCCTGCTCTTGACTTTAACGGCTCTTGCCGTTCACGCCCAACAACCAGATTTCCAACATCTGACCGGTCCTTATCTCGGACAAACACCACCGGGAACGACCCCACAGGTCTTTGCCGAAGGACTCATCGATCCCGATTTACACGGTTGTCCCGTCTTCACACCCGATGGACTCGAGGTCTACTGGAAGCCTATGAACAACGAACATGTGCTGTGCTCACGAACGGTCGACGGCCATTGGACGGCGCCGACACCCATCGAGTTTCCCCATCGGTTTGATAACTCCGATGCCCCGATCCTGTCGGTCGATGGAATCCGCCTTTATTTTGTATCGACCGAACCGATGAATATCGCCGACAACATCCGGGAACATGTCTGGTTCAGCGACCGAAACGAGAATGGCTGGGGAACACCAACGCCGGCAGGAAACAATATCAACCGGATGGGCGTACATTGGCAAACATCCGTGGCCGCCAACGGCGATCTGTATTTCCATTCGCTCAATTCAGGCGGTGGAGATATTTTCTCCTCGAGTTTTATTGACGACGCCTGGGCTGTCCCCGAAGCCCTCGGGGCGACCGTCAACGCAGCCACCTACGAACACGCACCGTTTATCGCACCCGACCAGAGCTACCTCATCTTTTCACGGGTCGATTTTTCCTCGGAGGACAAAGGCGCCGATCTGTTCATCAGCTTCCGCAAGCCGAACGGTGAATGGGGCCTGGCTCGTCCCATGACCGAGCTCAACAAACCGGGAATCAACGAGACGGCGCCGAACGTAACACGCGATGGGAAATACTTGTTCTTTCTTAGCAACACTGCCAACGGCCTGAGCGCGCACTGGGTCAGCACGGCCGTGATCGATCGCTACCGTTCCTGATCGGCGAACACCGCACCGCCACTCCGGCTTGACACCGTAGTCGCAACACTGTACTTTGCTGCGTCCGATAACTCCTGTCAGGACGGAAGATGAGCAGACTTGTCCTCAAGCCCAAAGAAGACTACCGAATTCGCACCGGTCATCTCTGGGTTTTCAGTAACGAAATCGCGCGGGTAGAAGAGGCTCCCGGTTCGGGCGAGATTGTCGATGTGACCGACTCCCGAGGCGGTTTTTTAGGATGTGCCTATTACAATCGCCATACCCTCATTGCCGCCCGCCTGCTGACCTCACATCACGAGGAAATCGACACCGCTTTTATCGAGCAACGCCTGCGTCGCGCTCTACGCTACCGCGAAGAGATGCTGGATTCGTTGCGTTCATTTCGCACCGTCTATTCTGAAAGTGATTTTCTTCCCGGTCTGATCGTCGACAAATACGAGAACATTCTAGTTGTACAACTGCTCACTCTCGGTATGGAACGACTGCGAAGCCGGATTATCGAGGCACTCCATCGGGTTTTCCAGCCCGCGGGCATCGTTCTGCGATGTGACTCTCCTTTTCGCGAACTCGAAGGCCTGCCTGTCGAGGCCACTTCCGTTGTGGCTGGAACCGTACCGGATATGGTGGTTATCGAGGAAGCCGGTGCGCGTTTTATCGTGGATACCATGCAGGGACAGAAAACCGGCTTTTTCTTCGATCAACGTGATGCCCGCGCTGCCGTACGCCGGCTCGCTCGGAATCGACGCGTGCTCGATTGTTTCAGTTTCACCGGCGGATTCTCGATCAACTGCGCTTTCGGAGGCGCCACCGAAGTGCTCGCGGTCGACCGCTCATCCCCCGCTCTCGACATCCTGAACGATAACGCTCGCTTGAACGGTGTCGAGAAAATCGTTTCCACACGGCAGGGCAATTGCCTTGACATCCTTCGCGACCTGAATGAGCGCAAGGAGCGGTTCGACCTGGTCATCCTCGATCCGCCGGCCTTTATCAAATCAAAAAGCCGTCTTAAAACCGGAATGGCCGGCTATCGCGACATCAATCGCCTTGCCGCGCGTTTGTTGGCGCCCGAGGGAATTCTGGCTACTTTTAGCTGCTCGCAGAATCTCAATATCGATCAGTTCTCCAAAATTCTTTTTCAGGCCGCTCGCAGTTCGGGCCGGAGGTTCCGCATCATTAGCTCCCTGACCCAGGCCGTCGACCACCCTGTCCTCCAGGCTATGCCGGAGACTCAGTATCTCAAAGGCCTTATCCTCCAGGCTCTGTGACCCACTTCGTCGGGATGGTTGAAAAAGGTGTACGCCCGGAGTTTCGAGAAAACACAATAGTAACACGAGCGACACGAAGCCGCTCGCTACGCAAGATCATGATTTTACTGCGTGCTCCGGGATTTCGTACCCGATACGATGGATACAACAAATGGGATACAAAAACGAAGGCTGGAGCGGGTGCTCCAGCCTTTCACGGTGTCGTTCTATGACGTCAACAGTCCGGCGTGTGGCGGTCCGGACCTAAAATGGGTCTCGCCTATTTCATATGCTTGGAGACCAGCTTGGTCATCTCAAACATTGAGACCTGCTTCTTGCCGCCGAAGATTTTCTTCAGCTTTTCGTCGGCATTGATCATGCGCTTGTTAGCCGTATCCTGAAGCCCGTTCTTCTTGATGTATTCCCAGAGCTTCTTGGTGACTTCAGTGCGCGGGATTGCCTTAGTGCCTACGATAGCGCCCAGGTCAGCAGACAGCTCCATCGGACGCATAAAAGCCGGATTCGGCTTACGTTTAGACGCTGTCTTTTTCTTAGGCGCGGCTTTTTTCGCAGCAGGCTTCTTCGCAGCGGCCTTTTTCTTGGGAGCGGCCTTCTTGGCAGCCGGCTTCTTCGCAGCGGCCTTCTTCTTCGGAGCGGCCTTCTTCGGAGCAGCCTTCTTAACCGTGGTCTTCTTCGGCGCGACCTTCTTGGTCGTGACCTTCTTCTTCGGTGCAGCCTTCTTAGCCGTGGTCTTCTTCGGGGCAGCCTTCTTGGCCGTGGTCTTCTTCGGAGCGGCCTTCTTCTTGGCCGGCGCCTTCTTCTTCGCTACGGGCATCATGTGCTCCTTTGTAACATTAGGTCGTTGGTTAGTTTTATTATGTACTCTTTTGTCTTCGTTAGGCAATCTATAGACAAATCAAATCAAGAATGAGCTACGCGTCCCGATCCAACCGAGCGAAATCTACCGGAGTTTGAAACTCTATTGCAACAAAAAAAAGTTTTTATGAAGTCATTTTGTCTATGAAAAAGAGACAATGTCAAACGGGCTAGATAAGATCGGGGCGCTCCAGTCGGAACACCGGTGCTTCGGCAGGGCAACCGAGCCGGAACGGGAACCAATGACCGACTCCGGCCGAGGTGAAAAGCCGGTTATCACCGATACGATAATGCCCCCAGAGATAGCTTCCTCCGAAGAAACGTTCGAAGACAGAACGTCCCGCGAAGCCTATCTGACCACCGTGGGTGTGACCGGCCAGTGTGAGATCGACACCTAGGCGTGCCGCCGGTTCGAAGACGTAAGGGCGATGGCTCATCAGAATCGTGAATGTTCCCTCGGGGACTCCATCCAGAGTCTGCACCAGAGAATCGACGAAGAAACTCTCTCCGACATTGCTCATCGAGCGGGGATCATCGAGTCCCGCGATCGCCAGCGGGACATTATTGGCGTTGACCATGACAGTCTGATTGATCAAGAGCGGTACCGGGGAGGCATCGAAAATGCGAATGACTTTTTTTACCCCTCGGAAATACTCGTGATTGCCGAGAGTAGCATAAACGCCGAAACGCGGGTGCAGACCGTCGAACATCCGAAGAGCCTCGGGGAGCATTTCGAGTTCATCGGAGACATCCCCCGAGACAAGCACCAGATCCGGTTGGAACTGCTCGGCCTCGGTCAGGACCTGTTCCAAGGTGTGGAGATTGACATAGTGTCCCAGATGAATGTCGGAAAGATGCAGCAACCGGAGACCCGCAAGCGGCGGCGGCAGTGTAGCAAAAGCGAGAGGTTCCTCGTAAACTTTCACCGAACCGAGAGCCTGGGCGACACCGGTGACCGACATCCCGACAGTTGCGGCCGGAAGGATCAACGCCGTAGTTCTGAGAAAAGCACGCCGGTTGGTGTTGAGTTTGTCCGGGACAGCGGTTTTAATCCTGCGTGCGATGAAATCAGCAAGGGAATCGGTCAGATGGAGAATCCCGGAAATCGGCAGAGCGATCATAAGGGCCACTTCGAGAACGAACACCAGCACTGCCGCCAGCGAAGCGGCATCCGACAACCAGGTCAGCGAGAACCAGGCTCCCACACCCCAGAGAGCTACGAAAACTATCCCGGCCAGGGGCAGCGACCAGGATGAGCGCCGCATCCAGGTCCGTCGCCACCAGGGCCGATTGAGGGCATAAAGCAACAGCACCTGCAAACCACCCACAACCAGAATGGCAATAGTGGAGAATATAATCGGGAAAAGCTCTCGCATGGTCTCCTGGGTTCCTCGATCAGTTTATACGCGCCGAGACGGAAATCTATCGCTTTTTTCGCACTGCTTGTCCCTGCGCCTTTTCTTTATTTACGCCAGGTGGCCGGTCTGAGGACGATCAGGACCGTGAAAATTTCGAGGCGACCAAGGAGCATCGAAACCACCAGGATCCATTTCCCGGGGATCGGAATCCAGGAGTAATTCTCAACCGCTCCGACACCGGACAAACCAGGGCCGATGTTTCCGATGGTGGCGATCGAGGCTGCTACGGCGGTGGTCAAATCAGGCACGAAAAGGGTCATCAGGATAGCGACCAGGGCGAATAGACCGACAAACAAAATCGAGAAGGAAACTATGTTGATTGACATCTTGTCATCGACTGCGCTCGATCCGATCTTCAAGGGAGCCACCAGACGCGGGAAGGTCAGCTTGCGCAGTTCGTTTATGGCCATCTTGAACACTACCATGATACGAATCATCTTCATGCCGCCACCCGTAGAACCGGCACAGCCGCCGAAGAACATCAGCACGATCATGAGAATACGAAGGAAATCCGGCCAGATGTCGAAATCGGTAGTGGCAAAACCAGTGGTAGTAGTGATGGAGAGAACCTGAAAAGTCGCCTCACGGACCGTACCGTAAACAGTCGTATATTTAGACGCGTGTAATTGGTGATGATCAATAAACTCCTCGGCGGTCAGTTGGTGGTGCCGCCAGTGATCGGAGGCCTCCTTGACCGGTTTCGGTCCGCCGAAGTACAAAACAGCCGAGACCAGAACGATCGCGACCAGGATCACCCCGGTGTAGAAACGAAATTCACGGTTGTCGGTCATAGCGCGGATATCACCCCGGAGAGCCTTGAAATGCAGTACGAAATTTACCCCGGCAAGAAACATGAAGAGACTGATAATCCAGGTGATCCAGTCGGACTCGAAGCCGGCGACAGAAGCGTTACGGGTGGAAAATCCCCCGGTGGCCATAGTCGCGAACGAATGACAGATCGCCTCAAACCAGTCCATTCCGGCAATCATGAGCAGCCCTGTCTCTACGGCGGTAAGCAGACAATAAACACCCCAGAGAATCGAGGCGGTATGGGTCAGACGTGGACCGAGTTTATCTTTGGAGGGACCGGGGACTTCGCCGCGAAACATTTGGTAACCGGAAACACCCATGGCCGGGAAGATCGCCAGAGCGAGAGTGATGATCCCCATGCCGCCAAGCCAGTGGGTCAACGCACGTAAAAACAGAAGCGAGCGCGGGACGGCCTCGATGTCGGTCAGAATCGAGGCGCCGGTAGTGGTAAAGCCGGACATGACTTCGAAAAAAGAATCGGTAAAGGCCAGCATGAAACCGTTGCTGTCGGGCGGCCGGACTTCCATAAAATAGAGGCAGAACGGAATTGATGAAATGAGTGTAAGCATCATCCAGCCGATCGTCACCACGGCATAGCCCTCTTTGGTACCCTGCAATTCACGGGCGCTCCGGAACAGCCAGGCGACAGCCGTTCCGAAAATCAGCGAGAAAGCGATGGCGATCACGAATCCGAGTGTCTCCGGACGGCCGAACGCCTGCAACAGACCAAGAGACCGGTCATCGTAGAAAGCGATGGCAAGCGGGACAATCAAAACCAGTCCCATAACCTGCATGAGCTTGCCTGTGGCCAGCGCCACTGCGGTCTTATGCATGGATCATCCCCGAGCCTTGAAGAGTTTCGAGATCGCCCCCAGGTTTTTATGACGGGTGATCATAATGACATGGTCGTCGGCTTCGATTACGGTGTCGCCGCCCGGAAGGATCATTCGGTCCTGGCGTACGATGATGCCCACAATAGACCCACGCTTGAGTTTCGATGCCAGCTTACGGATTTGCATGCCGGCGACATCGCTGGTTGGGCTGACGTTGAACCGGACCGCCTCGATATCAACATCATGCAGCCTCACAACCGCTCCGATCTGTCCGCGTGAGATGATTTCCAGAATTTCGCGAGCGGTGGTAAGACGAGGATTGAGAACATGGTCAATACCGATCGAATGGAAAAGAGCATCGTGCTGGTTGTCGGTGGTGGTGGCAATTACCTCGTGAGCCCCCTCGACTTTAGCCAGCAGGGTCGAGAGCATGTTGTATTCGGCGGCGTTGGAGCTGGCGATGAAAAAGGAAGCAGACTCGATGTTGATTTCACGGAGAATGTCGGCCTGGGTACAATCGCCGTGGATGACCTGGACCGTTTCGAACTGGGCGGCTATTTCTTCGGCATGTTTGAGATTGGGATCGACCAGAATGACATTATTGTCGGTCTTATCGAGAGCCAGAGCCAGTTCGGCCGTGGCATAGGAATCACCACTGACGACTATCTTGCGGCGCTTTTTGTGTTCGAAACCCATCATCTGCAGGAAGCGCGGCAATGATTCGCGCGGGAAAAGCGAATAAACGATATCGCCGGGAAGAATCTCGGTGGAGCCGTCGGGGATCATCCCTTCCCCGGCTCTGACGAGAGCGGCAAACAAAACGATATGCGGATTTATTTCCTGTCTGATTTGCAGCGGAGTTTTACCGGCAATCTCCATATTCTCGCGGACGCGGTAACCGCGAAGTAAAATCCGGCCTTCTTCAAAATCAGCCGACTCGACGGCATGGGGTGTCTCGACAAACTGGAGGATGTTGTCCACCAGAACTTTCTCAGGGTGAATCACGGAGGTGATACCGATTTTGCTGAGTGAGGCGCTGTCGTTGTTGAACTCGCGGTTGCGAATACGAGCGATACGGCGGGGAACCTCATATTGAGCCGCAATGGCGCACACGACCATGTTAACCTCGTCGTTCGGCGTCACGGCCAGCACCATGTCGGCTTCCGGAAGACCTGCCTCATGGAGCACCGCCGGTGAACTCCCCGATCCGTTAATGATCTGAAGGTCTAATTTCTCCGAGATCTCACGGCAGAGATTGGCGTCCAACTCGACCAGTGACAGATGATGTTTATCTCTAAGCAGATGATCGGCTAGCGAATAACCAACTACACCGCCGCCAACAATGACAATTCTCATAACTCGCGCTGATTCCGTTTTTTTTGGGCTCGGCTTCCTTTTTCAGCGACAAAATGCAGGCGATAGACCGGGCTTGGCAACCATTTAATCGGGAAGACGACTTCTCGGACAAAATCACGTTCACAAGAAAGGGCCGGAGTCATCGACTCCGGCCCCATAAAAACCATGATACCCGGATTAGAATCCGTAAATGTCCGAGTACTTGGCGTACATATAGTCAACCAGCGGTTTGTACGACAGCTCCTGACCGGTAACCCGTTTCAACAGCTCGGGCGCCCGATAGCGGGTACCGTGCTGATGAATGTTCACCCGGAGCCATTCGCGCAGTTTGAGAAGCTCGCCCCGCTCGAATTGCTCGTACAGGTCGGGCATATCTTCGAGAGCCTTGGCGAAGAACTGAGCCGACATCAGATTGCCCAGGCTGTAGGTCGGGAAATAACCGATAAGACCACTCGACCAATGGACATCCTGGAGACAACCGTTGCTGTCGGAATCGATTTCGATGCCGAAGTATTTCTTGAAACGACTGTTCCATTCACTCGAAACATCGGCCGGTTTGAGATCGCCCCGGATCATCGCCCGTTCCAGTTCGAAGCGCAAAAGAATATGCAGGTTGTATGTAGCCTCGTCCGCCTCGACGCGAATGAAAGAGGGGGTGACGTTGTTGATCGCAGCGTAAAAATCCTCGATCTTGACACCGCTGAGACTGTCCCTGAAAATCCTTTGCGCCTGCGGGAAGAAATAGCGCCAGAACGGCAAAGAACGACCAATCTGGTTTTCCCACATCCGGGACTGCGATTCATGCACCCCCAGTGAAGCCGATTCGCCGGCCGGAAGACCGAAATAGTCCTTCTTGTTCAAACCCATTTCATACAGCCCGTGACCGGCCTCGTGCATAATACCGAACAGGGCATCGTTGAGCCGTTTCGGATTGTAGCGAGTAGTGATGCGGGTGTCGCCGGGGCCCAGACCGGTACAGAACGGGTGGGTCGTTATATCAAGGCGACCGGCGGTGAAGCTGTACCCCATCGCCTGAGCTACGGACTCACCGAAAACCCGCTGGAGATTGACATCATAATCACGCTCGACAATCGAAACATCGGGGCGTTTCGGGGCGTCTTTGATTTTCCCGAGCAGTTCGACCAGCTCCTTACGAAGTCCCTCAAAGGTATCGGCGACGACATCGACAGTCATACCCTTCTCGTAGTTGTCGAGCAGCGCGTTGTAGGGCTCACCTTCGTAGCCAAAAGCCTCGGCTTTGCGAATGGTAAGATTCAGAACCTTTTCAAGCCAGGGCTGGAAGGCTTTGAAATTATTGGCGGCTCGCGCGCGAACCCATTCACTCTGAGCAAGGGTGGTCGTCTTCGACATTTCCTCGACCAGATCCTTGGGCAGCTTGGTTGCCTTATCGTAGTCGTAGCGGGTTTCGCGGATATTGGCGGCTTCGATGCTGCCGCTGTCCTTCATGAGTTCGGACTGCTCCAGTTCGGCAAGAAGATCACCGATTTTGGGATCGGTGAAGCGCTCGTGCACCAGGCCGGAAAGGAGAGAAAGCTGGTCGGCGCGTATCTGGGCGCCTTCGGGCGGCATGTGGGTGCGCTCATCCCAGCCAAGCACTCCCGCAGCCGAAGCCAGTACGGCGATTTCGCGAATGCTCTCGATCAGTTTTTTATAGCTGTCTTGTGCGGACATGTTTGCTCCTTAGTCTATGTACAGGATTCCTTTATCACACTCCTAATCTGAACGGCTAAGATATGTAAAAGTTGCGGCAGAAACAACCATCGTCACAAATTGAGTATCGAATCTCATGCCGGTTCGAAATCCTTTGGAAATCAGAGTCGTCGCGCCTTATATTCGACCCGGATCGTCTTTTCACGGAGGAAAACAGTGGCTAACGATAGAATAAAAAAAGCCGACGCCTTAATCGATAAGCAATTCAATGTCCTCGATCACGGCTTTGTCCGGCTGATTGACTATATGGGTTCCGATGCCGCCATCGTTCAGGCGGCGCGCGTGAGTTACGGAGCCGGTACCAAGAAGGTTTCTCAGGATCGCGGTTTGATTCGCTACCTGATGCGCAACCGGCATACTTCGCCGTTCGAGATGGTCGAATTCAAATTTCATGTCAAACTCCCGATTTTTGTCGCCCGGCAATGGATCCGCCATCGCACCGCCAACGTCAACGAGTTAAGCGGCCGTTATTCAGTGATGAAAGAAGAATTTTACATCCCGAACGAAGCCCATATCGGTTCCCAGGCGAAAGACAACAAACAAGGCCGAACCTTTGATGAAGTTCCCGCCGGTTTGAAAGCCAGGTTCGTCGACTGGCTCAATCAGACTCAGGGATCGAATTATGCTCGGTATCATGAACTGGTCGAGGACGGCCTCGCCCGCGAACTGGCCCGGATCAACCTGCCGCTTTCACTTTACACTGAGTGGTATTGGAAAATCGACCTGCACAACCTGTTCCATTTCCTGCGCTTGCGACTCGATAAACATGCCCAGTTGGAAATTCGGCTGTACGCCGAGGTAATGACCAAAATGGTGAAAGCGGTCTGTCCGCTAGCTTATGAAGCGTTCGAGGATTACATTCTCAACGCCGCGTCGTTTTCGGCTCAGGAATTAACGGTACTTAAACCGGCCCTTGCAGCGGTTGAAACTACGGAAGAGGCACTTGTCGAACAGGGTCTCTCCAAACGCGAGGCGGCGGAGTTGATCGATAAGCTGGAGCGAATAAAAAAGCTCTAGCGGATTATTTCGTAAGGGGCTTTTGACAATTCCAGGTAGTCGGAGGATCGCACGGGCCCCCCGGGCTACACGATTAAGAGCCTTGACCTCGCGTAGTGAACTCGGCCGTAGCGGCCGTCACCCCGTTAATCATCAGGTCTATCTTATGCTTCCCGGGATGATGTTTGCGCGTGGAATGATCCCTGAGAGATAGCGAAGTAACCAGTTCTAACTTCCCCCCGGCGGGAAGTTCTTTCTCCGACCATTTGAATACCTTGAGACCGCTGCGACCGTTGGGGCGAGCATAAGTCACACGGTAATCGATAACGATGCGCTGGGACTTGCGCGCAGCAGACGACAGAATCAAAGTCAGGCCGATTTTCGCTCCTATAATCGGATCGGCGGGAGATAAATCGAAGCGCTCTACTTTAACGCGGGGATTGGGAGTGAATCCCAACAGCTCAAACACCGGGGGATAGCCGGTCTTTATCAGGGTGCGACAGCCGTGTTTGATGATCCAGTCGGTACGCGGGGAATTGTCTTTTTGCCAGCACAGGGCAGTTGCAATCGCCCGATCGGGATGGTCGCGGGAGATGTCGTTGAGGTTGTTGGCCACGGCCTTGCGCACGTAGAGCGAGGGATCATCGCGAAGCAGGTCAATCAATTCGATCACCGGTCCCGGATCCTCGCGAAAGGCCTCTATATGTGCCACCCATACACCGCGCGGCCGGGAGCCCTCGGCGGCGAGACGGCGGACGTGCTCGTTCTTGTCGCGGGCCCAGCGAGTCATGATCTTCAGGGCGCGTTCAGGATTAGCTTTGACGAACGACCGGACCGCAAACTCGCTCGAACCGTGCTTGGTTAGCTCCCTCAGAGTTTTCATGCCCAGATCGAAATGCCCTCTCCCCCTTTCCTCGACCACACGGGTGAGAATCCAATTCCCGAAACCTCGGAGTTTTGGAGCCAGTTTGACAATAATCGCAGCCGTTTGTTTGAAATCGAGCGGGAGACGAGAGCCCAGACAATTGGCAATGCGATCAATACGCTGTTTGAGTTCGAGTGTCTGAAACGACTTATCGAATACCTCATCTATAAAACTGTCTCGAGAGAATTTGCTATAAACAGCGGCGATCTCATCGGCGAATCGCTCCACCAGTCTCCGGTTGACTTCATCTTTCCAGAGACCGGTGGAGTCGTTCTTAATGTCGCTTGAGGACATACCTCTTAGCTGATTTCCTTAACCAGCTTCACGAATTCATCGACATCGGCCACGGCGCGACGGCAGGCATCGAGCCAGAAATCCTCGCGAGTCAGGTCAACCCCGAGATGTTTGCGAGCCAGTTGTTCGCAGGTCATGCTGCCGGTGTCGGCCAGGAGCGCCCGGTATTTATCGGCGAACGCCGCGCCTTCCTTGTGGGCCCGGTCGTAGACGCCGCCTGCGAAAAGGAAACCGAACGTGTACGGGAAATTGTAATAAGGCAGACCGGACAAATAGAAGTGCAGCTTGGTGGCCCAGAACTGCGGATGGTAACCGTCCTTGTCGAGCAGTGAACCAAAAGCCCGCTCCTGAGCCGAGGTCATTATCTCACTCAGCTTATCGGGACCGGATACCCCCTCGCGGCGGGCTTCGTAAAGGTCCCGCTCGAAGAGATAACGGCAGTGCAAATCACAGAACATGGTATAGGCGGCCTGGAGCTTCTGTTCGATCAACAGGATTCTTTCCATCGGCTCGGTGGTCTGTTTCAGAGCGGCATCCATAGTGAGCGTCTCGGAAAAGATCGAGGCGGTTTCGGCCAGACACATGGGATAGCCGCCCGCGAAAGCCGGGTGATCTTTCAGAACATGATGATGATAAGCGTGTCCCAGTTCGTGCGAGAGGGTGAGTAAATTCTCGAACGTCCCGGAATAGGTCATGAAAATACGCGACTCCTTGACCGGTCCCATACCGGCACACCAGCCGCCGCCGGCTTTACCGGGACGGTTCTCAGCCTCGACCCAGCGCTTGTCCAGAGCCATGCGGAAAAAATCCGCCATGTCGTCCGAGAAGCCTCGGGCGTGATCGACAATCAGGTTGCCGGCATCTTCGAAGCTGTAGAGCTTGTCGGCTTTACCGCAGGGTGCGAACTGGTCGTACCAGGAGAATTTATCGATTCCGAGGAGTCGCTTCTTGGCATCTATGTATGGCTTGAGTTGCGGCGTTACCTCAGCCACCACCCGCCACATGGTATCGAGTGTCTTTTTCTTCAAACGGCCTATTTGAAGAGCCTCGACCAGCGGTGACTCCCAGCCGCGTTTGGTGTGCAGCGTCAGCCGGAAGCCGGCAATAGCGTTCAGCATCATGGCCGTCTGGTTAATGTAGGGCTTCCAGCCTTCGTACATTTTCTCGAACGCCTGCTGCCGCACGGCGCGGTCGGCATCGGACATCTTGGTGGCGATTTGCCCCATGGAAATTTTCTCGGTCTTCTTGCCGACCTTGAAATCCACTTTTATGTCGCCGGCCGTTTTGTCGTAAAGCCGGTTCCAGGCATGGAGACCGTCCACGGCAAGATCGAGCGCCAATTGTTCCTGTTCGAGCGGCAGCTTCGAGCGAGCGATAGTACGCAGTTCATCGAGATAGAAAACGATTCCGCTCATACGCGGCTCGGTCATGAGTTTTTTCCAGTTGGTGTCGCTCTGACGTAAAGATACCGCTTCGAGTTGTGAAAGCAGTTTCTTCCAGCGCGTAGCGAACACATCGCCTTCGGCCGCAATGGCATGAGCCGGGGTATCATCGACGTTTTGACAAACAAGACAGCCGGCCAGGGCCTCGATCAGTTGGATATTCTCCTCGAGTGACTGAAGCAACTCGATCATATCGGCCCAACGCGTGACGGCGTCCTGGTTTTTAAGGTCCGGCAGATCGGAGAATAGCTTCTCAGCTCGCTTGAGTGAGCGGTCGGTTTTCTCGCGGTGTTTCTTGAATTCGGGTGAAGTACTGCCACCGGGGAATATGGAATCGAGGTCCCAAGTGGGTGCCGGGGGAATTTTATTCGCAGACATGACTCTCTCCGCAAGTTGTAGCGTTTCTGAATTGCTGGTCTAAAATACTCAATTCCAATCCGCGCCGCAAGCCTTCCGACCATCCGGACCTGATACAAGACGCATTTTATCGCAAAATATGAGACTCACCGGCAGGAACGTTGATAAGGAGGTCTCCTACCAGATATTTTAGCGTCTCATGTCGCCCCGGCAATCAGGTTAGGTCAGGTCGCTTGCAACCTGACATTGTAGGGCACGTCTCCCCGAGACGTGCCGAATAATAATGATATGGGGCAGATGAGGACATCTGCCGCCCACTTCCCACCCGAGGGGTGGGCACAAAAATCGATACAAATTGTAGGTCGAAACTCCTGTCCGCCGAAGGCGGATCGCGAAGCGAAGTTTCGACTCCTGTTAACGTTTGCAAACTTCCCACCCGAGGGGTGGGGCACCGGACATCTGCCGCCCACTTCCCACCCGAGGGGTGGGCACCGAAAAAAATGAAGATGTGTTCCCGCTTTCGGGCGTGTTGAAAAAAACCTTTCGGCGGTCATGATCGAGGCATAGATTGTCGAGGACAATCAACGGGATATGGGGTCTTCGATGAATGTACTCGTCTATTTTCTTCTGGCTTTAATCGCTTATGCCCTCGCTTTCCGCTTCTACGGCAAATTCATAGCGAGATCTTTCGGCGAAAAAGACGACCGTCCGACACCGGCGGTCGAAATCAACGACGGCAAGGATTTTGTCCCAACACGACCATCGGTGCTGTTCGCCCATCATTATTCGACCATCGCCGGCGCAGGCCCGATTGTCGGACCAACCCTGGGTATTCTCTACGGTGTCGGTCCGGCCTGGTTGTGGGTAGTGCTGGGAGCGATATTTTTCGGCGCGGTGCATGACTTCTCGGCGCTGTTTTCGTCTATTCGCGAACGCGGTTCGAGCATGGCTGAAATCGCACGAAAATCACTGGGACCTTCGGGTTTTACTCTCTTCATTATCTTCACGATCATGTTGATCGTTCTGGTTACAGCAGCGTTCCTGTCGTTGACGGCAGTTTCTTTGACTTCGCTCTACCCGCTCGACAGCCTCGGCCTGGATCAGTCGCAAACGATGCTGCGCACGATGGTCAAGGACGGCCAGACGTTCGGAATTATCGGCGGTATCGCCTCATCGTCGGTGATCGTCATCACGGCTCTCGCTCCCCTGCTGGGTTTTCTGGTTACAAAAAAGAACCTGCCCACGCCGGTGGCGTTTTTGTTCGCGGCCGCGATTTGTATCGTGTCGATCTGGGCCGGTTTCAGAATGCCGCTTTCGCTGGCCCCGGTGGTCTGGATGATCGTCATCTCGATTTACACCTTTTTCTCGTGTGAAGCTCCCGTGTGGCTGATTTTACAACCACGCGATTTCGTGAACGTCCAGATTCTCTACGCCGGTATGATAGCAATGATCCTGGGGGTAGTAATCGGCGGATTCAACGGATTGACCGTCAATGCGCCGGTGTCGAATATAGCAGTCGGTTCAGCCAAAATGGGACCGGTCTGGCCGTTCCTGTTTATCACCATCGCCTGTGGAGCGATTTCGGGATTTCATGCCCTGGTTTCCGGCGGGACTTCATCGAAGCAACTGGCCAAAGAATCACAGGCTCTGACGGTCGGCTACGGCGGGATGCTTCTCGAAAGCCTCCTGGCGGTACTGGTACTGGTCGTTATTGGGTCATCGCTGGATTTTAGCGAATACATCGCGATTGCCTGGCCTGAGGGAGCAAGCGGCAATCCGATTTTGGCATTTGCGCTCTCGATGGGGCATCTGATGCACAACACATTAGGCATTTCGATGGCGTTTGGATCGGTGATGGGGATTTTAATCGTCGAGGGTTTCCTGATAACGACGCTCGATTCGGCCGTGCGCCTCAATCGCTACCTGTTCGAGGAGTTGTGGAACAACCTGTTTGACGAAACACCCTGGTTCATGAAGACGTTCTGGTTCAACTCCGGACTGGCGGTTGTGTTGATGTTTTCCATTGCCTACAGCGGCGGCTACAAAGCCATCTGGCCGGTGTTCGGATCAACCAACCAATTACTGGCGGCCATTACTTTGATCGCGGTATCGGTCTGGTTACATCGGGCCGGACGCAAGAGCTGGTTTACATTGATACCGGCGGTGGTGATGCTCGTAACGACCATCGCAGCCCTGATCTATAAGCTGTTTTATGAATATATCCCGGACGGCAAATTTATTCTCATTGCGACTGATATTGTGTTGCTGGTGCTTTCGGTGGGAGTAATTCGACTGTCCTGGCGTCAGTACGGTAAGGCTGCGGTTAAGACGACTTCGTAGACATTTCTCGAGTCATCGCAAAACACTCTAATTTCTTGAGATCGATCTAAGGTACGACCGGTCTGCCTGCCGATAATTGTAACAGAAGCAGCACTGTCCCCAACGCCCTGAGAGGAGTATGTCCATGAACACCAATAAGATTCTCTGTTTAGCCTTTTGCGGTCTGGCGTTGCTGGCAATCTGGCCTGTCGGCTGTGGTGACGATGACGACAATCCCTCCTCCAGCACCAATCCGGCCGATACCGCCCGGCACGACACAACCTATCTGTCCAACCATCTCAGCGCCGATGACTTCGCTTTGATTCCCGACACGGTTGTCCGCGAGGCTCGTTCGACCTGGCATGTCTTTTACGGCCACACCTCTCACGGCGGGCAGGTTATGACCGGTCTTGACCTGCTATATTCCGAGGATACTATTTTTCACCAGCCGTACATACAGGAGTACAGCGATGATCTCGGCTATGACAGCGATACTTCCTGGGTGCTGCCGACGCGGTCTTATTTGGACAGCCACAGCGAATGCAACATGGTTATGTGGTCCTGGTGCGGCGGAGCCTCGGAGAACAGCGAGAACGGAATTAACGTCTATCTGAACGCGATGAACGCTCTTGAACTAGCTTATCCGAATGTAACGTTCGTCTATATGACCGGGCACCTCGACGGCACCGGCGTGGACGGCAATCTATATGCCCGCAACAATCAGATCCGCGCCTATTGCGAGGCGAACAACAAGATATTATTCGACTTCGCCGACATCGAGAGCTATGACCCGAACGGCACTTACTACCCCGATGAAACCGATGCCTGTAACTGGTGCTACGACTGGTGTGAGTCGTTCTCCTGCGAAACCTGCAGTTGTGCACATTCACATTGCTTCAACTGCTATCGCAAGGGGAAGGCTTTCTGGTGGCTGATGGCTCGCCTGACCGGTTGGGACGGCATGGCACCGTAGGGAGAACGTTTAATTTTGATTATCTCAGGGCAGGTTCGAAGACGGACCTGCCCTTTGCTTGTCCGTGGGCGGCAGACGTCCTCGTCTGCCCCGTATCACGATTCCTTGGCACGTCTCGGAGAGAGACGTGCCGTATGCTTGTGCGACACGTCAGTGGCGATTCGGATCAGTGTAGTATGCTGATGTAAAAAACCCCGCCGGTGTCAAATGATGTTGTGGTAACGGCTGTCTGGTCCCTGCCGACTACAACGAGGTTGGTCTTCCCGAGGCCGCGTATCTGCAGTCCGCCGCCAACCTGAACCAGAGCACGATCCTGATCTATAAATTCCAAGAAACGGAAGGCATGGGTGGGCCCACCGAAAAAAACGGTCACCCGGAACATCTCACCGGGCACGACGTGGTAGATACGGATGTTCTCTGTGGTCTCATGTGGCGGAACGAATGACGACCCACCCCATGAGTAGTTTCTTATGAGAAACGTAGCGGCCTTGGAGCTAGTTCCAGGCGAAGTATTTTCGTCCGTACGGCGGGAGCGCAGAGTGATCTCAACCGGTTTGAGTGAATTGGCTCGTATCTTGTTTACAATAAACGCCACCGAATCATATCCCCGTCGCCAGACGTGCAGGATGAGTGAGTCTCCCATCAGCGAGCAGGGCAATCGGAAACGGCCTTCCTTGTCCGTTTTGACTCGGTTTCCGGTGTTCTGTAGAATTATTTTTGCTCCCGAAACTGGTTTATCTTTGGCTCCATCGTAAACTTGTCCAATAATGCCCGGTTCCGGAAAGGGAAGCCTTCTGATCCGCTTGTCATATTGATCACACCTGGCAGTGTCATGTCCCGTGCTCATCTTTACATCAAAGGCGAGTATACTGTCTTTTGCCAGATCGACGTTCTCCCAGACGACAGTATTGTAATGCGGTCTCGATACCGTCACAGTGTAGCGCCCTTGCGGGATCGGCTTCACCATCGGGTTCCATTGGGCAGACTTGTTGAAGTTGTCGCCTACGATACTCACATCTGTCGAATCCAGCACATTCACTGTGGAGGGGTCAGTGATCTTAACATAGATGATGCCCTTAGGTAGGGTATCTATGTAGTACATGGGCGGAATCGTAATTTCAGGCATGATGACTTTTGCCGATGGGGGAAGCTGAAGTTTATTTGTCGTGTCTGATCTGGAGGATTGGGCTGATGATGCGAATACCCCATCCTGAAGGGACTGCACCTCGAACGTCGCCCAAGTGTGACCGTGTCCGAAAGGAGCACATACAGTGTCTGGAAGCCTCGCTATGTCGTGAAACAATTCGGTGCGGCCGAGAATGTCGTAACGTGCGCCGATAAATCTCGCGAAGTCACGCCATGCCGGCTGGTCGGAGAAGCTTTCGACCAATACAGGACCCGGGCCGTGCCGGAAGCTCCAACGGTCGGCCGGGCTGAGGAGTTGTCCCCGATTAACCGGTACAGTGTAATAATCCTCTGTTATTATACCTTTCCTCCCGAGGTTGTTTCGATAGATCCTAACGACAAGACATTCCAAAGATTCGTCCGGCGAAATTGCTGTATCTTGCCAGTAGTAGAAGCGGAAGTCCTTTTGCTCCCGTTTATGCGACTTGTTCACGTCGTAGGCATATACCGGCCCGTCTGGGGGGGTCACTCTGATTTCGTACCAATCCGCATCCATCGGTGTTATAAACGAGAATCGCCCTCTTTCATCCGTAAGCGTACTACACGGCGGGGGCAACAGGACGTCTACCGAGTAGGGGCTGAAGTGTTTCTTATGACCTCTTTGGATCAGTTCACTAAGAGTAAGATATCGCATCGAGACAGCAGTGTTTTCGATACCCTGGCCAGTCGCCAAGTCCAGCACCTTCCCATGTATCTTACCATCCTGCAGCCAGGGGATTGATCCTTCCTCGACTTCTGACTGCCAGAAGGCGGTATCAGATTCACGGTTCCATACAAGGACTACAACCACCTTAGAATCTTTTCTGACTGAGAACGAGCCTTGCCACGCCTCTTCTATACCATCAACGCTTACGGTCAAGCTAATTTCACCAACTGGAATCCATCGTCCTTTCCAGATAAAAGCCGCTGGGCCATCGAACTGCTCTTTATTGTTCTGATCAACTGTTACATGAGCGGAGAACAATTCATACATGTCACACTCGTCCAGAACCTGGACACAGACCAGTCCGACACTTTGACGTTCGTCTTGTACCATATACTCACGCAGCAGTGTCGCTCGATTTCGTACGTTCCCGGGACCAAGTTGAGGAACGTTTTCTTTGGTATGTGGAGGATTATTAGCTTGCGAACAATCACCGTAGTAGTGTTCATCGCGTTCGGCGTTGGCGACGGCAGCAAGGGCAATTAAGAACAGGATGAAGATATATCTGACGGTACTCAAAGGTACTCCTCCCTTCATGCAGGTAGAACCTATATTCAGACTCCCGACCTAGGTGAATTGTTTAATCCCTTATCTCAGGGCAGGTTCGAAGACGGACCTGCCCTTTGCTTGTCCGTGGGCGGCAGACTCGTCTGCCCCGTATCACGATTCTTTGGCACGTCTCGGAGAGAGACGTGCCACAGTGTCAGGTTGCAAGCAACCGGACCTACTAAAGATCGCTTCCTTCAATGTTCGTCCGCGCTATGCTACACGTCCGGGGCCTCGAATTTCCGCACCCAGCGGCTGTAGAGGTACATACCGATCGCTGATGCAATACCTATCGCCGCAAACTGATACCATAACTCGTACGGCTTGTAGGCGGCCCAGAGTACATCCGTCACCTGCTGGTGCGAGGTGCCGGTCAGCTCAACCAGCTTGTTCATCGCCTCCGGCCGGGCGACATCGGTGATGTTGTAATTTTTCGACAGGTAGTCCAGGGCAAGGTTGGCCTTGTCGCCGTAATTATCGTAGACATGCCCGGCAAAAAGCGATCCGACCGCCCAGCCTATCCCCTGCGGGATGTTGGCGTAGCCCATGTACAGCCCCTTCTTCCCCTCCGGAGCGATGACGCCGAGATACTCATTCATTTTAGGGGAGGACATCATCTCACCGACCGAGAAGGTCAGGATGCCGAGCAGGCAAAACAGCCCGGCGGTAGTAAAACCGGCCATGACCAGACCGACCGAGGAGATAACAATGCCCCAGAAAATCGAAGTTACTCTTCGCATACGGCGCACCAAATAAGAGACGAAAATAACGGCAATAACGATCAGGCCGGCGTTGGCATTGATGAGCCATTCCTGTGAAATCTGCGGGGCGCGGGGCGAGTTGGCATGAAGCATCCATTCCGGCAAACCCAGAGTTTTAACCAGACCCGAGGAGTTGGTCCAGTCGACGATGAAGTTCGGCAACATGTCAAACAACTGCATGAACATGAGCCAGAAACCGGACATGATCAGGATGAACCAAAACAACCGCAGGTCGAAGATGTTCTTGAGCGTGACCCAGAAGACTTGAAAGGGATTCCCTACTTGTTCTCCTCCCGGCTCCGGGTCCTTGTAGGTAAAGAGCATAAACAGGTTGAGCGACACGATAACAGCACAGCCATAGAATACCACCGGCCACGACCACCCGTACAGGTAATGGGCCAGAGGCGGGCCGAGAAAGCCGCCGATGTTGACCAGCATATAGAATGTTCCCCAACCGACTGAGGAGTTCTTCTTGGTCAGGGTTTGACACATAGTCCCCTGAACACCCGGTTTGAAAATAGCGGTGCCGAGTGCCAGGGTACAGCAACCGATGAAGAACGGCCAGAATTCACGCTGCGTGGCCATCAGAATGTATCCGAGAGCCTTGATAAACACCGAAGCCGCGATGGTTTTCTTGTAACCGTAGCGGTCGGCGAAACCGCCCGAGAACATGGGCGTAATCGACTGAAAAATTGCCCACCAGAAAAAGATGATCCCCTTATCAATCTGGGAAAAATGCAAACCTCCAATCTCATCGGCCTGGGCGATGTAGATCGGGATAACGACACGAACACCGTAGTAGGCCAGGCGTTCGAGCATTTCCATAACGTTGACCATCCAGAACGGTCGACTCAACGAACCCAGTTGGGTTAAAAGGTTCTCATGCGATGATGCGGCCGGGGAAGTTGCTGCCATAGGTATTCCTTATTGTTTAGTACGCTTCACACCCAAGTAAACGGGGGGCAGAGGCCGCGTCAACTGCTGATTGCACCTTGACAGATCAATCGATTCCACTATTTTATGATAAATCTTCTCTTCGTTCTTACCTGAACAAATCGGAGGTGTGCGGTGAAAAATATCCCCAAAGGACTACTCTTAATTACAGCATTACTGTTGCTATCGTCAGCGATCCTGGCTCGATCGTATGCCGAAGCACCGGTCGACAGCCGTGATCTGGACAATACTACGTACATCGACGGCAACAACATACTGATGTTCGTTACCAACCACGGCAGTTTCGGCCGTGACTTGGATGATGTTTTCGGATATGACGCCGGTACCTTCTACCCCTACGTGGACATCGGCAGCATAGAAGACGGAAGCCTGAGTAACTATGTTCTCTATGCCGCAGGTATATGGCTTGGCGGTAAAATCGCCGGAGATACCCGTCTTGCTATCGCCGAATACAACGATGAGTACGTCCCGGGGCCGATGAGCGGCGGCACTTATATGCCCGATTCACCTGAGTTCCACACCTATAAGCTCTACTCCGACTCTTTGGCTGATAATCCAAACGATGACTACAACAACTGGCCGGTAGCACAGGGAGCACCGGTTGACAGTCTTGGCAATCCGGCTATGATCGGCAATCAGCTCACCTGGTCGGTGTTTAACGATGCCAATCCGTCTGAGCATTTGAACAATGCCGGTGAAACCGCTCCGCTCGGAGTGGAAATCAGGCATACCACATTCACCTTCGAAACGGACAATGCCCTGAACTCGGTGATTTTCCACCGGTGGGTGCTGGTCAATAAAGGTGATCAGGATATAAGCGATTTCTATTTTTCGCTCTGGACCGATCCGGACCTTGGCGAATACACCGACGATCTGGTTGGTTGCGACACCCTGCTTCAACTAGGTTTTTGTTATAACGCCGACAACAATGATGCCAACCATTACGGGAGCACTCCCCCCTGCATTGGTTTCCAGATGTTGCAATCCCCGATGATATATACCGGAAACATGGATGATACCGTGCGTATGTGGGGAAGAACCTGGCCGGGTTATATCAACATCGGCATAACGTCGTTCAATAAGTATATCAATGGAACTGATCCTAACTCTGCAGAAGAGTCATATAACTACATGCAGGGTTTGCTTGCCGACGGTTCCCCTTACATATATAACGGCCAGGAGTTGAGGTACGTGGCGAGCGGCGATCCGGTAGCCGGAACCGGCGATCTGGACTTCGATCCGGCTGATCGAAGGATGATGCTTGGCGCGGGACCGATCTCGTTCAGTCCGGGTGACAGCACTGAAGTCTATACCGCTATGATAGTAGCACGCGGGTCGGACCGGTTGACCTCAATCAACCTGGTGAAAGCCGCCACGACCGAAGTTCAGCAGGTTTACGAAAACGACTTCGAGTCAAGCGAACCGCCTATCGACGATCCGTTCCTGGTTGAATTTGACTATGACGAAAACAGCATGGAGTTGGCCTGGAGTGAAGCCCCGGTGGGACCGAGCGGATACGATTTTCAGGGCTTCCGACTCAAAATGCAAACCGATTCGGGTTATTCCGAGTTCGCTGAGTTCGACATCGCCGACGGCCTGACTGTGTTCGTGGATGAAGTGTGGGATCCGACAACTGGAACAACCGTCATCGATACGGTCTTCCTGGGTTCCGACAATGGCCTGACCTATGCCCTGAGCCTGCCGGACAAACCGTTTTCTCATGAACCGTGGATGCCGGGAGAGATTCATCGCTTCCAGCTTGAACGGCTCTACTGGAATCCGAACGGATCGACGGGGACAAAGCTGTACGCTTCGGTGTTCAACTATAGTATTACCATCGTTTCGGGTTTGCGGCGGGAAGTTCCCGCCCAATATCCAACCATCCAGGCGGCCGTGGATGAAGCTGTCTACACCGATACGGTCGTGGTTGCCCCCGGTATTTACTACGAACACGACATTACGGTTGACAAAGCAGTGCCGGTGATCGGCGAAACGGGCGATCCCGCGGATGTCGTGGTTGATGCTGAAGGACTGGGACGCGGCTTCATTTTGGGTGACGTTTCCACTCTGATGACGCGTCTGCTCGGCTTGACGATCATTCACGGACAAACTACGCGCGACGGTCTCGGACCGGTGGGGGGAGGCATTTACGCCGGGATGGCCAATATCCGCAATTGTACCTTTACGGAAAATGTTGCCGACAGCGGCGCGGCGCTCAGGATTGTCTGGGGTCAGGTCGACAGTTGCCGGTTTTTCGACAATACTGCCTCCGGGGGAGGAGCTGTCTACAATGTATCACAGGCCGTCCAGATTACCAACTCCGTATTCGCCGGCAATCAGGCTGATGCAGGCGGCGCGGTCCACGGCTACAGCGTTGATATTCACAACTGTACGTTCGTCAACAACACCGCGGAGTTGGGTGCGGTGATCTATGCCGCCCATCCCCTCAGCTTCTATATGGACAAGTCGATCGTGGTCGCCAACACCGCCGAGGTAATGATTCAGACCACTTCGACCGATCCGGGACAGCGGCTCAGTTGCAACGATTTCTACGGCAACAGCGGAGTTATGTGGCCGGGCGCAACCGAGGACGACATCACAACTTCCGGTAACCTCTCGGCCGACCCGCAATTCTGCGATCCCGAAAACCGCAACTTCAGTTTGCGCGGCTATTCGTTCTGTCTGCCGGACGGCAATGCGTGTGACACCTTGATTGGAGCCCTTGACGAAGGCTGCGCCGGAGTAAAGGTATTGATGGAACCAGGCGTTCTTCCAATTTTCTACGCCAATGCCGTAGAACCGATGACGCTGCACGTTTACCTGGGCGATATCTCAGACGGCGCACCGGTTTCCGAGATTAATGCGGGCTCGTTCATCCTGAACGGAACCTTCCTGCCCGAAGCAACGGAATATGTCTCCGGCATTCCGGACTTCGAGGGTGAAGTGCTGGATCTGCAATTCAACATGGCGAGTTTCATTCATGCGTTCGGTTATTTCACCGGTGTTATCGACACTACCTATTCGCTGACCGGCAACTGGCTTACCGGCGATGAGATTACCTACAGCGGCCCGGTGGTTTTGCTCGGTCGTGTTCCGGGTGATGTAACCGCCGATGGCGTTGTTGACATTTCCGACCTGGTTGGACTAGCCGCGTTCACATTCCAGCAAGGCAGGCGACCGAAGGATCTGATGGCTGCCGACTTGAACTGCTCGGGAGAAATTGACATCAGTGACGTGGTAATGCTGGTTGAGTTCATGTTCAACGGCGGTACGGCACCAGAACCATGTCCGAACGACCAATGATCCGATTGGAGATATTCTTGATTTGTAGGGCGCCCAATTTGGCGCCCTATTTCTTTGGGTTAAAACAACTTAACTATAAAAAGCGGAGAAAGATGTTGCAATTGATACTAAGCTGGACTATTATTAATGGTTGTGCTGTAATAGGAATGCTTTTGCGGCGGGTGTCGTAGTGCGACATCAATGCGCCTTTTTATCTTTTGGCGGCCACTAGCGCCAGGGCGTCTCTTTGTCCCGGTCAGCCGCGAAGCATAAGTGTCTGCACGTTGACAGACAAAGGATTAACGGATGACTCAATTCTGTACGTCAATAGCCGGGACCGGTACCGCCGGATTGAGTCACATTATTGGTTGTATCTTAGATGAACTTCAAAGTACCAAATGCTATCGTTTGGAGCGCGCCGTTGGGCGTTATCTTGGGTGGCCTGGTCGGGTATCTCTGGCCGGACATCAGCGGCTGGGCCGCATTTCTCTACGTTGGGGAGCTGTTCTTAGGGGGATTGAGACTTCTGGTTATTCCGTTGGTCGTAGCTTCGGTAGTCACGGGGCTGGCGGCATTACGGAACACACAAAAAGCCGGTAAAGCCCTGGCGCTGACGTTAGGGTATTTCATCGGCACTACTCTGTTGGCAACGATACTGGGGATTCTGGTCGTTTCGATCATGTCGCCGGGATTTGCCCTGGCCGGTTATCAAGGTGTCGTTGACTCACAGATCCATTCGATGCAGACCGCCAACTCAGCCAATATGATCGGGGTTGCGCTGCAGTCACTGTTCCCGACCGACTGGGGCACGGCTGCCCGGGGGCAATATCTCGGGATCATCATCCTGTCCATGATATTCGGAATGGTCCTGGCTACGATGGGTTCGCGCCAGCGTTCCGTGGCGGATACCTTCCGGGGCATCAACGAAGCCCTGCTGCGTCTTTTCCGCCTGGTGATCTGGGCCACCCCGGTGGGTTTGTTTTTCGTAACTGCGTCAACAATGTCCTCGGGAACCGAATCGCTGGCCAATATAGCCGAACTCGGATATTTTCTGATCGCCTTCACGGTCGGCCTGGCTCTGCATATTTTTGTTATCCTGCCGCTCATCCTGCATTTCTTTGGCGGCAAGAACGTTTTCGAGTATTACCACAATCTTTTACCGGCGATCAGCGGCGCCCTTTCGAGCGGTTCTTCAGCGGCTACCCTGCCGATCACTTATAGTTGTGTTGTCGATCGTAACGCGATCAGCCATCGAGCGGCTTCAATGGCCCTGCCAATGGGCAGTTGTCTGAATTTCGACGGTGCAGCGATGTTCTCGGTAATGGCGGTGATTTTCGCTGCCCAGGCGGCTGAATTCTCGCTTTCGTTCGGTAACTATTTGTTCATTCTGGTCGCAGCGTTGGGGATATCGTTCCTAACGGCCGGGATGCCGATAATGGCCATGGTCGGAGCGGTGTTGACAGCTACGGCAATCGGACTCCCCGACCGTGGTCTGGCGGTTTTGGGATTGCTTTTACCGCTGCAATGGTTGACCGTTCGCGGCAGTGCCTTAATGAGCATTCTGTCCGATTCTATCGGCGCCGCGGTAATTGCCAAACAACTCGGCGAACGTATCGATACTCGAAGAAGCCGGGAGGACTATTCACAGTCACGCGGACGCGATGACCGTCGCAGTTATTCACGGGACAACCGCGACAGTCGCGATTCTCGTGATCGACGCAGTGCTCGCGACAGCCGTACCGACCGCGATCCTCGGAGTCGACGCGATGATGGTAATCGCGACGATCGCCGGAGCAGCCGCGGACGATCCGGTGATTTCGATCGACGGAGCCGGGATCGCCAAAGTGAACGTGAAGAACGCAGTGGGCGACCGCAGAAAATGGATGAAAGCCGCGACCGCACCGACCGCCCGGGACGTCGGCCTCAGGAGCGGTCTGGCCAGTCACCGTTTGCAATAAGAGCGGAATCAGCCGCACGTCAACCGGAGCTGGAATCGCCCGCAGCGCCGATGACAACCGTCGACACCGAGAAGGAATCCACACCAAAGAACGAAAAACAGGATTCCCCCGCCGCTCCGATCCATTACGGTCGGAAACGGAGCCACCATGGTCGGGTAGGCAAGCCGGAGCAACAGGAAAATCCTAAAGATGAGGGTAAGTCCAAAGAATCCAGCCCGGAGCCGAGATCAAAATCGGGACGAAGTAATCCCGGTCGACGCGCCGAAACAAAGCCGATAGCGGCTGAGAGCCCCAAACCGTCAAAAGAAGACAAGGATGTGGAGCCGGATGATATCGCCAACCGGACGGTTCAACGCGAGCGAGCCAAGGTGGCGGCTCAGTTAGCGGCAATGAAGCAGGCCGAAGAATTAAGCCGAGCTGCTCTCAAAGCGGCAGAACGCGTGACGGCGAAAATCGAACAGCGGGAGCAGGAAGCTGCCGAGGAAAAAGCTGAAATCGAGGCTATTTCTTCCAGAGCGGTACAGATCGACTACGTCTCGGATGAGAATCCGGAAAAACCAACGACGGAGCTCGTTTCCGAATCAGTAACGGAAACAACCGAGACGGAACGGGAAAAACCGGAATCGAAACTGCCGAAGCAACCGACGGCGGAAGAATCCGAGAACGAGATTAAAGCTGAGAAAGCGGAAGAACCCGATCGGTCGGCACAGGAACCGGTAACCGAAGCGAAGATCGATGAAGAACCTCGGTCTGCATCCGATGAGGAAGTAGACACTGAGGATGACGACGAACCGGATATCCAGTACGGACGTCCCCGACGCAATCGCGGTAATATCCGAAACGGCGAGGAAACATCCGACGACAATGACAACGGAGAGACCAACGTGGCGGTGATGGATGAGCCCAAACCGCTCGATGATTTCTCGAACGAGAATATGTCGTTCGGCCGCACCCGGAAAAAACGGACACGTTAAGACTGTCCATCGAGTCGATATTGACCCGGTTGCGAAAAATACGCAACCGGGTCTTTCTTGCAGGGAACTTATTGGCTGTTATCTCGATATTACCTGTAGGAAAAACAATTGACCCGGCCCGTGCGGGAAGGTTAGATTTGTCTCAACGGAGAAGGATATGAACAGCCTTAAAGTCGCCATAATGATGATCGCCCTGATGGCCCTGTTCGTGGCTGTGGGCTATGTCGTAGGCGGCCGGAGCGGTATGGTTATCGCCCTGGTTTTCGCTATGGTGATGAATTTCTTCAGCTATTGGTATTCCGACAAGGTTGTACTAAAACTCTACCGAGCTCGAGAAATCCAGGAGCAGGAACACCCGCGCCTGTATCGAGTAGTGAAACGAGTAACCACGACAGCGATGATACCGATGCCGAAAGTTTGTATCGTACCGAGCAAGGCTCCAAATGCCTTTGCCACCGGACGTAACATGAACCATGCCGCGGTCGCTGTTACCGAGGGTATGCTGGAGATTCTGAATGAAGAAGAGCTTGAGGGTGTGATTGGTCACGAAGTGGCTCATATCCTCAATAAAGATATGCTAATAGGCACGATCGCAGCAACTTTCGCCGGCGCTATCGGCATCCTGGCGAGCATCGCCCGCTGGGGAGCGATATTCGGCGGCTACGGCCGGAGCGATGAACGCAACGGCGGCGCGATCGGTCTTTTAGCCGCAGCTATCGTAGCGCCACTCATGGCGATGGTTATCCAGATGGCTATCTCGCGACAGCGGGAATACAAAGCCGACCGCGTCAGCGGTCTTATGACCGGCAAACCGCTCGCGCTCGCCTCGGCTCTGGAAAAACTTCATCGTTCCCCCAACCGACGAGCTTTCGCGGGTAACCGGGCAACGGCGAATCTTATGATCGTCAATCCACTCTCGGGACGCGGTATTGCTTCCTGGTTCTCGACCCACCCGCCGCTCGAAAAACGCATTGAGAGACTTCAAGAACTGGCCAAGGAGGCCCCGTACCAGAGCTATGTCAGATAACTTATCGGACGACCCCTCAGACTTTCCTGAACGAATCAAGGGAGTGAGGCCCTGATGGACAACGCTCCCTTGATTCAGATCGTAGCGATCCTGTTGTTGATCTGCGCCAACGGCTTCTTTGCCATGTCGGAGTTTTCCATCATTGCCAGTCGGCGCTCGCGGCTTCGGCAACAGGCGGAAGACGGCCGTCCCGGGGCCGAAGCGGCCGAGAAACTCAACCGCAAACCGGATGAATTCCTGGCCACGATTCAAATAGGCATTACTCTGGTCGGAACGCTGGCCGGTGTAACGGGCGGCGCTACAATCGTGGAATGGCTCCGGAAAATACTCACCGTCAGTTCGATCCCGGCCGTAGCAGGTGCGGCCAAATCGCTTTCGGTGGTGATCGTAACAATCCTGATAACGGTCTCGACCGTGACACTCGGGGAACTGGTGCCGAAATATATCGCACTTTCCAATCCCGAGCGTTATGCCCGCTGGATCGCCCGACCGATCACGATTTTTACCCAGATCAGCCTGATTTTTGCCCGACTGCTCAGCGCCGTATCCAATTTCATTCTCAAGATTCTCGGGGTGAAACACAATCCGGCACGCTCTGCGGTATCCGAAGACGAAATCAACCTGATGATCTTCGAAGGACGCGAAAAGGGTGTGTTCGATGAGACCGAGGAACGACTGATAAAATCGGTGTTCGATTTCGCCGACTCACCGGTCAGCCGCGCCATGACCCCCCGTACCGATGTGGTCGGGATCGACATCGCCCTCGAACCGGCCCAGATGTTGCGGAAAGTGGTCGAAAACGGCTATAGCCGCTATCCGGTTTATCAGGACACGATCGACAACGTTGTCGGTATTTTGTATGCCAAAGACCTGCTGGAGCAGGAGCTCAACACATCGGCTATCGTAATGGCCGATCTGATCCGCAAGCCAACCTTCGTGCCGGAATCGATGCCTCTTTCGGCGCTGCTGTCCAAATTCCGAAGACATAAAGGGCGAGTCGCGATCGTCCTGGATGAATTCGGAGGCACGGCCGGAATAGTCTGCCTGCAGGATATTATCGAGGAACTGGTGGGTGAAATACAGGACGAGGACGACAAAGACCCGCCCGAGTTGGTCAAACATTCCGACAACGTTGCCTATGCCGACGGCTCGGTCTGGCCGGGAGCAATCAATGAGTTAATGCACTGCCGTCTGCCCGAGGCGGACCATGATACTTTAGCGGGACTGATTATCGAGACTATGGGACGTCTGCCGGAGAAAGGGGACTCGATAGTTATCGCCGACATGAACATCACCGTGCTGGTATTGGAGCATCGCCGGGTGGCGCGACTCAAACTGGAACGAATCAACAAAAGCAACGACAACGGCGCCAACGGGAAAGGCAACGGCCGTTCATGAGAAGTTTTTTCAACGCCCCGATGCGCTGGTTACGCAGTCTTTACGACTGGGTGCTGAGCTGGGGTAAGAGTCGCTACGGCCTTCCGGCGCTGTTTCTTTTATCGTTAGCGGAGGCATCCTTCTTCCCCGTTCCGCCCGATGCCCTGCTGATCGCTCTCTGCATGGGGTCTCATACCCGCTGGAAACGATTCGCGCTGGTTTGTTCTATCGGCTCGATTATCGGCGGCGTGATCGGGTATTTGATTGGATTACTGGCGTTCGATTTGATCGGTGAATGGATGCTTAATATCACCGCCTCCATCTCCGGCACCGATCCGCAGCAGTTGCTCGACACCGCTCGTTACTGGTTTAACGAAAAACAGGTGATGGGCATGCACGTAGGCGCCTGGGCGGTTGGGATTGCGGGCTTTACACCGATCCCCTACAAAGTATTTACGATCGCAGCCGGTTTCTTCGAAATGGCTTTTATCCCGTTCCTGGTCGCCTCGGCCATTAGTCGCTCGCTCAGATTCTTCGTGGTGGGGGGGATTATCGGGTTGCTTTACAAACGCTACGGCGACCGGATTCAGGATTTTATCGACAAGTATTTCAACCTCTTGGCGCTGGCTTTCGTGGTTTTACTGGTGCTGGGATTTGTCGCAATAGGTTCGATGGGTGGGGAGTAATTACTCCGACCTCTTTATTTTCTTGACTAAATCTCGATAATCCGTATAATAGGCGGCGTTCGAACCATTCGAACGCACATAACAATGACCCCATCGTCCAGTGGCCTAGGACGGCGCCCTTTCACGGCGCAAACACGGGTTCGACTCCCGTTGGGGTCATTTTATTTTTGCAACATCCTGCTTTTTTAGGGGATTCCAAGTTGTGATGCCTTACAGGCTTGCCTTAAAGGCTAGATCAATATATCATGGAAAACAATTGTATGTACTTACCTGCTGAAGAGGATACCTTGACATGAGACTAATGACCATTGCGCTGACCCTGATAACAGCGACTATTCTTATTATGTCCGCCTGTGGCGACAGCGACAAATCAAGCAATCCCGTCATAACTAAGGATTTCAAAACCGGTGATCCGTCCGAGTACGATGTGGAGAGTAGCTCACCGATAACGGTCCGGGACAGCATCAGCGGCTTTGACTTCGAATTTCCCGAAGGCGGATACGGCAGCCTGACCGTGGCCCCGATCACCTCCGGCCCGACAGCTCCTTATGCCGGTGAGGGTTTTAGCATCAGCTACAGCGGCGCCAATCGTGTCATGGTTCATATTCCGAAAGAAGATGCCTATTGCGTGCTGCTGATGGGCTACGGGACATCGTACGGCAGCCGTGATGATCGCGACGAGGACGACTGGCGCGCGCTGGCCGAGACGGGCTCAACCGACGATGAGGCCGTATTCGAATTGCTCCTGCCGGTCATTTCTCTTACCGGGCGGCAGTCAACTTCAGCCGCCGACCATGACGGTTTCACTTATCATTGGATATCAAAAATACCCTCCGGCAGCAGTGATGCCGTAAAGCTGGAAGCGATTAAGACACAGGCCAACGAGTTTATCTGGCATTATCTCGATTCCCTGCCGGCATCGATTAAGACCGCCGCAATCAGTGAGGTCAACAGCCGACTGACGCCGACTTTTTATGCCGACGATAATTACTACATTGGCTTCACCCGGCGCATTGTCGTGGGGAACTCGACCACCCCGATGATCGGTCTCATTCCCGGCGCCAGCGCTAATACCATCGCTCACGAGGTGGGTCATTACATGAACCATGTGCTGGTGGGCGACGCCGTCTATCTTCAGATCGAGAATTCCGCTCCTGACAATCACGGTGTGGGTGATTCGCATTACTTGAGAACGACCATCGCCGAAGATATGGCCTACTTTGCGCAGTATTTCCTGATCGGGAACGTCAATTCGGCCGATGTTACCGAGCCCGGCCTGTTCCTGCGCGGCAAAGACCCGGAACTGACCGATTATCCAAGCCTCGAAGGATTCGCCGCCTGTCTCCTGGCGCGGCTGAATTCGACCGCCACGACCATCAGGGACGTGGAGAACACTTCGGTTCAGCGTGATTTTCCGGTCGTGGGAGCCGGCTTCCCCGACCTGTTCGGGATTATTGATCGCGGCGCCGTCAATGTCGACCAACTACGCGACCACGTGAAGGAATATCTGGCGAGCACTGGGCAGGCGGCCAAGTATCCGGTGGTGCTGGAACGAGTGGGCTGGCATTATCTGGCCAAGGCGAAGATCGTTAACGAGAACGGCGACCCGGTGGTCAACGCCGATGTCAAATGCGTCTGCAAGGTCGGCTCGACCGAATACTTCACGCGCACCGAGAACGGCTATACCGACAACCAGGGGCAGACGTCCTATATCGAGGTATTCCCCGACAGTTCCTATCTGCGGGTGGAATACAACGGCGCATCGCATGATATCCAGATATACATCGATCCCGACGGACCCACTCACGTAGCGCTCGATCTGGGCGAGTTGGAAGTCAGTACGTTCGACTTGAGTCAATTCGTCTATTTCCATATCGGCGGCTGTGTAAATGCCAAGTTGCTTCAGCACCAGGAAGGTCATGATGACACCGAGTACTGGACCGATCTGTATTTTAACGCCGGTTCCTATATTAAAGGAAGTTTCACCGGTAACGTGTTTACGGCAGTCTGGGATACCGCGATCTACGCCAATCCGGTGAACGACAGCGGCCGGGCAGAGATTGAAATCAACGTACAGTCCCAGAGTCTGGTCGGCGTCCAGACGGATTGGATCGATCCGGCCTCGGGCGATGCGACCAAGCGGGAGTACAGCCTTCAGGTTGCTGCCATTCCGACCATCAAATGGACCGACTTAGACATGACATTCGAGATAACGGGCGAGAATACTTGCCTCTTCCTGAACGGGTTTAGCTATCGGACCTACAACGATCCGGGGTATTACTGGGTGGAGATGACCGACTACGAGTGCAACGAGGAGTCTTTTATTCGAGTAACCGTGTACGCGTATTGAGGTATCGGGAGAGTGATGGGAGTTCATCCGAAAGGAGTGTTGAAAAACCTCTATCGCGGCGGAGACAAGCCCCGCCGCTACGCGTTAAAGAGCCCCTAACCTCGCGTAGCGGGCGGCCTTGTGTCGCCCGCATTACAGACGTGTTCTGACGATTGTTTGGGCGTATGGCTTTTTCAGCAGTCCCTTTCGCGGGAAAGGCGTGAAACGGGTCGTTGGTTTCGAAGCAGTGATTATAGCGCAGGATCGCGGGGATCCTGCGCTACGTAGACGCGGCGGGTATCAGGTGTCGAAATCCTGTGCTCCACCCCTCGGGTGGGATTCGCGAAGCGAAGTTTCGACAATACCTGTCTACTTGAATGCGCAGGTTCAAAGACGGACCTGAGCTACGGCATTATAATTCGAATTTCCCACCCGAGGGGTGGGGCACCTTTGTCCGAAGCTTTCAGATACCCCACCCGTGGACAGGGTATCTCTATCTCACCTTGTCCGTCACGTTTTCGAAATCATACGGATAACTGAACGGGGACCAGAAGACCGAATCCGGCAACAGCGGATAGTCGGTCCCAAAGTAGCAATTACAGACCAGGCGGAACGAGTTGACCGGCGACAAAGAGGGACGCAAAACCGCCGAGTCGACGCCGGGGATCAACAACGCGTTCAGAATCGACAGCCGCTCGTTCAAATCGGTCAGCTTCGACAGATTAAACTGGGTGCGGCTGCCGGGTCCGTGGTCCCCCTGCACCAGCACCACCGGCGGCCGTTCGCCGTAATTCGCCAGGAGCGAGGCGATGGTCGTCTGCAAGCACCCGGTGATGTATTCGATCTGGTCGCGATAGCCAACCACGTATTCCTCGCCCGCCCCGCCAAAAAGTTCGAACGCGGAGCAGTCGGCCAGGTTGAAGGGACGCTCCGGCTCAATCTTCTTCCCCGTCCGGTCGTAAACGAACGGGGGATGCGGGGCAATGAAGTGAGCAAACACCAATTTGGGACGCGGGCCGGGACGACAGTCGGCGAGGCTCTTCAGGGTGAATTCTATCCGTCGGCGATGCAGGTCGTACTGCGAGTAGCGGTTCGGGAAAAGATACGGCAGCGGCGTCGTAGACAAGAGCAAATTCTCGAACTCGTTAACCGATTGGTTCGGATGCAGAAAGCGGTCGGCCGAAGGCAGATCGGTGTACTCCGTGCCGGTCTGGAACGACCAAATTTCGTACCCCTGCTCCCGCAGGAATTCGAACAGACGGTTTTTAGGAAAACGCTCGAGCAACTCGGTGCGATCACGCTCAAGCCGCCACAGGTTAAAAAGGCTTTGCAAATAGTCCAGGTTCAACGACGAAGTCATGGAAAGCAGCGTCTGGCAGTAGTTGGAGCAGGCGGAATCGGCCACATAAAAGCCCTGACTCCGCAAAAATGCGATAAAATCCGTGTTGTCGTAATCATAAATATCGGACAGGATATCGGACCGGCCGTAGCCATCGGGAATGATGTAGTAGATATCGGGACGCTCATGGTTCTGTGAGGTCGCGGCTATGGGGGATGTCAGTAGAGTTACTTCAGAGCGCGACAACATTGACCAACCAATAGCTGCCACCTGCCAGACGACCAGAACCACCGCGGCTAAATTGAGCGCTCCGGTGACCGGTACGAACGAACGGCGAGAACGCCACAGATAGAGCCATAACAAGCCCAGCCCTGCGGATAACAGCCCTCCGGCCAAAACGGGAGCCGACAGAAACCAAAAGCGCTCGGGCAACAGGCAGACCAGATATCCGAAGCTGAAAAACGCCAGGACCAGCGCCGACAACCCCATACCGAGCCGGTGCGGTTCGATTCGGAGCGCACGAAAGACGACTGTCATTATCAGTATCACACCCGTAACTCCCAAAAGCGGCGACAGGGTGCGCGAGAGAGCCATCTCCCCCATATTCTGCGCGGTCAAAAAGAGAATCGGCCAGAGACCGAAGAGAAAGGGATGAATCACCCGCTGCGACAGCACCGGTCATTACCTCCGTTCCAACAAGTACATGATGCGTTGGGTGTTGCAAATACGGTTCGATTCACGAATCAGATAATAGTGTGCGAACGCTTTCTCGAATCCGGTCCGGTTGTAATCGGTAAAGATGTCCACGCGTGAAGTCAGCAATCTTTGCACCTGTGGATCCGATTTAGGAACGAACTCGATCAGCAGCCAATGTCCGAGCCGGGAAAAAGACTCGGCGATCCAATCCAGCGGCAGGTTGTTGCCGATAGCCAGATGATGCACCAGGGCCAGAGCCATAATCAGGTCGGCGGGGCCGCGTTCACGAAGCGACTGACGTTCACGATTGTCCCAGCCGAGACCGGGACTGGGATTGGTCAAATCGAGCACCAGCGGCAGCAAGGTACGACAGCCGTTAGTGTGGCATTGGCGATACGCTTTGTCGACCGCCTGAGGATCGAGATCGAAAGCTATCGTTTGAATCCCCTGTTCAGCCGCGAGAGCGGAATAACGACCGTCGTTGGCCCCCAGATCCCAGACGGAGTGCGGCTTAACCTGATCGAGCACCTGTCGAACCAGTTGCTTTTTATGGGCCGTTGCCTCCGCGGCGTAACCATCGACAGCGTAATAATCGGTCCATACACCGCGCGTCTGACCGGGCACAAGCCCAGTGACCGCGGATTCGAGGGAGTCTATCAAACCCAGCATGGCATTTCGGCTGAATTTGACGCTTTTTCCCGTAAGGTCCCTCCCGGTGTAGCGCTGTTGTGAACGGCTGTGCAGCACGAGGTGAGTTAAAAGTGAGGGCTTCATTCGCGCTCGCAACGGCAACATCGACACGGCCAAATCGAGCGGGAGGCCGTCGATATTACTCCGCAGCAGGGTAATGAGACGAGGATCAAGAAAGCTCATTAGCGCCAGCGGCGCGAGAAAATGACGACAGAACTGGCTGTAAGCTACCCAGGGTTCTTTTTCTTCATAGCATTCGAAAGACAGGGTGTCGATCAACACCGGAACACCGTTGATAAACTGGACGTTGAAGGCGGAGGCATCCTTAAGCGACATACCGAATTGGAGTGCTGTTCGCTGGATGTTGAGCGTCAGCAAAGCGGCATCTTTGAGCTGACTGAAACTCCACTCGTAGGGATAAGAAATGAACGGAACCGGCTCGGGTTCGATAACGCGATAGACCTGTTCGGGCAGTATTTCATCAATCTCGACTGACTTATGCTCAACAAGCCGGTTATCCGAGATCAGGGATTGATACAGCCCGGACTCCATCAACAGGTCATAATGCGAGCGATAACTCCGGTTGATACGACGAAGAATCCGGCCTTGCCGACGGAATACCTGACCGGCAGGATCACGGAACGATGAAGGCTCAGCCGGATCAGGTCCGGTCGGTGTCCGTACGGTGCGCTGCGGTTCGGGCATGATTGAACCTGGAACGAAGATCCTTCCAGTACGACTTGATTACATACGCCGCACCGAGAAGACCGGCCACTATCGACTGAAAAACGAAGCTGCCGGTAGAGGGATCAAGATAAGCGTGAGCATCCTGGTAAAACCATACCAGGAGTAATCCCGTCAACACTAATGTTTTGAATATGCACATCATGGCAAGGCATTCGTCCTTCGAATGGTTCTTCAGGGATTTCCGGTTTCGCAGACAGATTCATCTCCGAAAACCGATAGTTATGTCTTGGCGGTTGAAGTAGCTCGCCTTAACAGAAGCATGAAAATGGAATTATTCTGTACGGCAGTCAACTCTCTATACTAAGGACGTGAAACTTGTGCGGTTGTTGCATCATCCGGGCAAAAAAAAGAATCTCCAACTCGGTTTTTTTTACTGAACATGGGCCGCACCTCGGGCCATACAAAGTCGCCCGCTACGCGAGGTTAAGGCACTCTATCGCAGCCCGGGGGCTTGTCTCCCGGGCGATTAGATTCATGCCGAGCTTTTTCAACAATCTCCTATGGGGGAGCGCCATGGGTCCGACAGGGACATCGGCCTCTCGGTAATGACGGCAGTTGGATCGAAAAAGGGAGGGGGTTACTTGCCTCGGGCCGGTATAACTGTTATTATGCCCGACGAATTGGAGTGGTACGGTCGCTCCATGAATAGATAATTCTGGAATATATAACGGGATCAATCCCAATAAAGACGCATCGTCCAACGATGCAGAGGTTCAAGATGAGTAATTTCCGCGTACCGATTCCCCAAAATGAGCCGGTATTAAGCTATATCCCCGGCTCACCGGAGCATACTGCTCTGCAGCAGGCGCTCAAAACGCTGAAAGAAAACCCGATCGATATCCCGATGGTTATCGGGGGCAAAGAAGTCACGACCGGAACCAGGATCGATATCACCGCCCCGCACAATCATTCCCTGAAGCTCGGTTCATACTACCAGGGCTCCGCGGATGAAGTGAAGCAGGCCGTGGACTCGGCCGTCGAAGCCCAGAAAGCTTGGGAACAGGTTCCCTGGCAACATCGCGCCGCGATCTTTCTCAAAGCAGCCGATCTGCTGACCGGTCCGTACCGGTACATCGTTAACGCCGCGACTATGCTGGCGCATTCGAAAAACGCCTTCCAGGCTGAAATCGACGCGATCTGCGAACTGGCCGACTTCTGGCGCTTCAACGCCTTCTACATGCAGCAGATTTACGAGGTGCAGCCGGAATCGGTCCGAGGTATCTGGGACCGGATGGACCATCGGCCGCTGGAAGGTTTCGTCTTTGCCGTGACACCGTTTAACTTCGTCTCGATCAACGGCAATCTGCCCACCGCACCGGCCATGCTCGGCAACGTGGCAGTCTGGAAACCGGCCTCGACTGCCTGTTACACCTCACATTTCGTGATGAAGATTCTCTGCGAAGCGGGTCTTCCGGCCGGCGTGATCAACATGATATTCGCGCGTGGTTCGGCTATCGGCGACACCGTGCTCAAGAACAAGCATCTGGCCGGAATTCATTTCACCGGCTCGACGGCGGTGTTCCAGAACATGTGGAAAGTGGTCGGTGAGAATATCGCCAACTATCGGGCCTATCCGCGTATCGTCGGTGAGACCGGCGGCAAGGATTTCATTTTCGCGCACAGCTCGGCCGTGCCGGACGAGGTAGCCACGGCGATCACACGCGGTTCGTTCGAGTTCCAGGGACAGAAATGCTCGGCGGCCTCACGTTGTTATATTCCCAAGTCGATCTGGCCTCAGGTCAAGACTACGCTGTTGAAGCAGGTCGGTGAGTTGAAAATGGGTGACCCCGAGGATAATAGCAACTTCGTCAACGCCGTGATCGACGAGGCGGCTTTCGATTCTATCTCCGCTTACATTGACCATGCCAAACAGGCCGACAGCGATGAGATAATCGCCGGCGGTAATTACGACAAGTCAAAGGGTTATTTCATCGAGCCGACCGTGATCCTCACGACCGATCCCCACTCCAAGACCATGGAGGAGGAGATATTCGGCCCGGTGGTAACGATTTACGTTTATGAGGATGATGAATTCGCCAAGACGCTGCATCTGTGCGATCAAACCTCGCCTTATGCTTTGACCGGGGCGGTGTTCGCGATAGATCGCAAAGCGGTCGAGCTGGCGGAGCGGACTCTTCGCCATGCCGCGGGTAATTTCTACATCAACGACAAACCGACCGGCGCGGTAGTCGGCCAACAGCCGTTCGGCGGCGGTCGCGCCTCCGGCACCAACGATAAAGCCGGCGGCATTCAGAACATGCTGCGCTGGGCCTCACCGAGGTCGATCAAAGAAACGTTCGTCCCGCCTCGGGACTATCGCTATCCGTTCCTAGGTTAGACGATCATTCCGTTAAAAGCGAAAGGGCTGCCACATCCTGTGACAGCCCTTTTTTTCGCGCCGTTATTTAACGGCTTCAGTCACGACAGCGGCGACTCCTTTGATCACGCGCCTGCCGCCGCCACCGGTCAAATCGCAACGAGCTACTGAAACTGAAGTCTTTTATTCCGTCGGAAACATGGTTGTAACCCAGCAAACCAGATCGGCTATGTCAATGTCCCCGTTATAATCACAATCGGCGGTCCAGATATAGAACGGAGGCGGACCACCTGCGAACATATAAGATACCAGATAGACCAGATCGGAGATGTCCAGAACTGAGCCGTCATCATTGAAATCACCGTATATGCCCTCTACATCAATTGAAAGAGAACCATTACGGATGATTAAAGCCATCGTATCGACAACAGGCACATAGGAAGTATCAACCGCGATAGAATCACATCCGATACCACCCGGATACCATATCGTCTGCATCCAGTCAAGACAATCATCACCCGACCAGGCGTTACAAACGAAGCAGTTGCTGTCGACCACCTGCTCCGGCATTATCCCAATACAATTACCAAGGTTGTCGGTGAAACAGATATTGCTGGGAGTATCTAGTATTCTGAGAGTGACCGTGCGCTCGGTCAGGGTATCGGGGATATCAAAAACATTCAGGACCAAATAAAAGAGCACTCCGCCTTCTTGCACATATATGCCGGGTGTTACCGGCGGAGGGAACAGATCAGCCAAGCCAACTATTTTCAGATCAAACCCATAAGCACCCAGAGATTGAGTCGAAACTAATTCCCAACCGCTAATAAGGGTTCCGGCGGTATCGATCGCTCCTCCCATAACGACATTGGTGTCAATAGTGTACCAATCCCATTCACCGGTATGTATAAAATCCCAATTTGAATCCTCAGGAACCATAACCGAGTCGACACAGAGTTCCTCCTGCCAATCCAGACATTGCCAGTAGGTCGTGTCGTCAACGAGAATCGAGTCGCCACAGGAATCTCCATACCATACGGAGCATTGCCAGTAGTTCGTGTCAACGACAGCCACATCAGTCAAGGCAAACTGGGCAATATCGGGGCGATCCATCTGAATCCAGAGATCGAATCCCACAACAGTGTCGGTAAAATTGGACATATAAACCGGAATGCGAACACCCAACTGACCTGAGACAGCGTTAGTATCGCCGACATCAATAATCAACTCAGTGAATTGTGCCGCAACCGGAACAGACAGGAACAACCAAAGAACAGCCGCGACAGCCGTTACACACAGCGATGATCGAAGAAAGTGCTTAAAGGACATAACTTACCTCCTGTTAAAATAGCACAAGGTACGATTAATCCTTTAGAAATGACTCAATATGACAGGTCTATAAAATAGTAATTCGGCTTCAATAGAAGTAGGATCGATCGGAAACCTCCTAGTGAAAGCAATATACCTGTTCTGATACACACGTCAAGCAGTTTCGTGACGGCTCCGATCAATCGACGATAACATGATCCATGTTGGCAATCGCCTCGCGGACCTTCTCTCCCTGTTGTTCGAACCCCGGTTTTCCGGCCAGGGCGAACATGGCGCGTTTATAATCCTCGACTCCCGGCTGGATGAACGGATTATGCCCGGCCAGATATCCGGACAAAGCCACCGACCGTTCCATCAGGAAATAGAACTGCCCGAAATTGAAAGCGTTGCGGCGCGGGATCTCGATGGTCATGTTCGGCACCCCACCGAGGAAATGAGCGTAAGCGGGGCCGTCGATCACAAGTTGGTTGACGGCATTCATATCGAGACCGGCCCGGCAGAGATATTCGAGGCCGTCGGCATCCTCGGGATCGGATGGAATAGCTTCTTGTTGTTCGGGATCGCGAAGACGGAGGAACGTTTCGATCATGAGGCGCGGTCCCTGTTGAACCATCTGGCCGTTGGCGTGAAGTTTCTCGGAGTACATCGACGGCGAAACCCACAGACCGTACCCCCGATGCCCCTCGCTTTCAGGGAAAAGTTGTTCCATCCAGCGTGTGAGCTGATAAAGAGCGGTCGAGTTCGTGGCCACTACCTCGATCCGCTTTCCCTTCTCGAAAGACAGATGCCGCACGGCGGCATGGAGCATGGCCGGATTAGCCCAGAATTCATCGGTGTCGGTGCGTTGTTTCATAGCCCGGAAACCGGCCACGAACTCCCGGATATCGACTCCGGCAACCGCCAGGCCGAGCAGACCGACATCGGTCAGCACCGAAAAACGGCCGCCGACATTGTCCGGGACAACGAAAGTCCGATAGCCTTTTTGTTCGCTCAGCTTCCGCAGCGCACCTTTGACGCGATCGGTGGTGGCGATAATGAATTCGGAGGCGCGATCGCCGAGTGATTCTTCCAACAGCTTACGAACAATCCTAAAAGCGATAGCGGTCTCGGTGGTGGTGCCCGATTTGGAGATGACGTTTACGCCGATCCGTTTGCCCTCGATTAAGTTGAGAGTGTCAACGAACATGTCGGGATCGACATTCTGCCCGAGGAAATATATCTCCGGTCGGTTGTTTCGTTTCGAGCGAGGCAGTTGGTTGGCATAAGTATGACCGAGAGCTTTGATCGTGGCCTCGATCCCCAGGTAAGAGCCACCGATACCGAGCGACAGGAAAACATCGACCTTACCGGCCAGTTCATCGGCCGCCTCTTGCACGGCGTCAAGATGACCGTCGGTGAGTTCTTCGGGAAGAGACAGCCAGCCGAGCATCGGGGTGTCTTTATCCAGACAATCCCCCTCGGCATCGTTGAGTTTGCGATGTTGCTCGATAACTCGCGGTGCGAGACGGTCGAGTTCATCGCACGAGATGAACGGCTCGTTCTCCAGGGCGTTGACGATATAGGTCAGATCGAGCTTCAGGCGGTTGTCGTTTTGAAACTCGGCCGAGTCATAATTTTTTCCGGTCATGATTCTGCGACTGCCTCTCCCCGTCCTACTACCACCACACCTGGCGGCCGGTAGTACGGTCAATAGTGAATATCCGTTCCGACTTGTCGGATTCCTTTTTTCTGAGCCAGAGCAATGCCCCCTCCGGAACATTGTCGAACTGCACCCGGCCCTCATAAGCGGTCTGAGTTCCCAACGGCTGCCAGTCATCCTGCCAATAGAACAACTCGTATTCGACCGAGTCCTCGAGCGGTTTCTCTTCGGCGCCGCGCGTTGAGGCCACCCAGCTCCGTTCGGTGATATTTTTGAGCGTCACGGTCGTCAGCGAATCGGTATCGGCAATGAACATATCGATACCGGCCGAATGCGGCACCAGCGGCGGACCGGCGGGTACAACTTCCTCGTTGAGATAGAGCACCGGGAGCAGGATAACATCGGGGCCGACATCCTTGAATACGGCAACCGTGGCGTCAGTCAGACGTTCAATCCGGGCCCAGTCGATCGGCCGCCAGGAACCTGAGTTAAAAACACAAAGGTAGGCAATACCGACCGAGTCCGGAACCGGCTCGGGAAACGATACGATTACCTGGCGTGCCTCAACGTAATCCGCCGTGACATCTTTATAGTTTTTGCCGGCCAGCCAACGCGGGAGTTCTTCTTGTGGCTGGTCAACGAATACCAGATCCTCCGGCTGCGCGGCGTACATTTTTCGGTATGCCTTGGCCAGTTTATGGGCAAGGTTATACTCGCCGGGGTTGGCCTCGGCTCCCATGAACGGAACCACCTCACCGCTCGGCAGCACAATGGCATTCCAGGCATGGTTGTTGCCGGTGGTGGCCCAATGCGGGGTGTAATCGGAGGTGACCGGGATGCCGTTGGCACGTAGAGCGAAAATAGTCAAATTGGTCATATCCTCACAGCGGCCTAACTTGCTCTCCATCATCTCCGACAAACCCTGATCGGTCGGGTGAAAATAGTAACGCGGGTCGAACTTGAACCAGGAACGAATATCGTTGTTAATGAGCGCGGCCGCCTCGACCGGATCGGTTGAATCCTGCATGGCCGAGGCAAGAGTATCGAACATTTTCATGAACGGCGGCCGCCATGATTCGAGCGGTTCGTTACTGCCGCGATAAGGCAGCACGAAATCACGAAATATCTCCCAGGAATAAGTGCTTGCCCAGGGTCGGTTGCGCCAGGCTTTGAAGGCCAGGTCGATATGCTCGATCAGAAAATCCGCCTTGATTTGCTCCAGGTCGTCGAATTTTTCTTTGCGGGCATAGTCCAGTTCGCCGCGTTTGGATTCGATCGTATTGCAATAGGCTTCGAGACTGTCGTAGGTCGGAAAAGTCAGCGGATCGAGATCGACCTCGGTTCCGGAGGTATCATGGAGGTAGTAAGTGACATAGCAATGGCCATCCATATTGGAAATGAGAAACTCAGCTGCTTCGAGTTTGAGTGAGTCACCGAGTGAACGGTAATGATCCAGCACCTGTTCCAGTTCGGCGCGATTATCACCAGCCTTTTCGAGAGCTTCCTCGAGACTGTCGCTGAACGCGACCGAGCCAAGCAGCACAATTGCCGCAACGACAAATATAAGTCCTGTTGAACGCATCTTGGGGTGTCCTTATTATCGTTTTGTTTCCAATAAACTAGGGCGCGAAAGTACACAAGGCAACCTGAATTTGTCTTGCTTTTGTGAATGATTCGAGGCCGGGTGAGGGAAAATTCAGGACACGGACAAGCAAGAGCGGAGCGACCGAAGTCGCTCCGCTTCTCGTTGAAGTAGTTACAAATGACCAAGGGCCCCTATGGGCATTGGAGATCGGGACCACCCTGGAACATGAATGTCACCAGATAAACCAAATCGGCAATATCTCCGGCAGTGCCGTCGTTGTTGACATCGAATGAATTGAGATTCTCCGGAGCCGGACCTCCGGCGAACATCCAACTGACATAAAATACGAGATCGGAGATATCGGGGCCGGTCCCGTCGTTGTTGGCATCGCCGCAAAGATAAGCGGCGGCAATCGAAACCGTCAAACCGCTTTCCCCGGTCGCACCGACCGCATCGGTCACCAGCGCGGTAAAGGTGATATCACCGGCAACGATCGGCGTACCGGACAACAGACCGGACGCATCAAGAGACAAACCGGTGCCGCTGAGGTCACCGTTTTTATCCGAGAAAACCAGTTCCCCGGTACCGCCGTCGGCAAGCAAGGTCTCACCGTAAGCCTCCCCTTCTCTTCCGCCGGGAAGGGTTGTCGTCGTCACACCGGGAACCGAGTTGATCGTAATGGAAAGTTGCTGATCGTCGGCGGAACCGGTGGAATCGGAAACGGTGGCAACGAAGTTGACCGTGCCTGATGATGAAGGTGAACCGGTGATACTGCCGCCGGCAGAAAGCGTCAGCCCGTAAACCGGCAGATTATTATTGCGGTCGGTCCAGGTCAGCGACCCGGTACCGCCGGCGGCGGTCAACGTCTGAGAATAAGCCACGCCCTCGGTCCATTCCGGCAGAGAAGTACTGGTGATAAGAACAGCCGAGTTGATCGTGCACCCGAGCAGCTTCTCATCGGTCTGGCTGGCTTCATCAGTAACCATGGCCGTAAACGACACCGCACCGGCAGTGCTCGGTGTACCCGTAAGTAAACCGGAGGGATCAAGCGTCAGCCCGGAGCCGGAGAGATCACCGTACTTGTCGCTGAAACTGACAGCGCCGGTTCCCCCGCTGGATTCGAGCAGGAATGAGTATGCCTGTCCCACGGTCCAATCGGGCAGCGTTTCGGTAGTGATGTGCGGGATTACATCCTCACACTCATAAGCGAATACTTCGAGATTGTCGATATTCCAACCGCAGTATTGCCAGGAAGCGTCAGTCGTTCCCATAGTGAAGCGGATGTAGACGTTCGCCTGCTCGTCGGCATAAGCAGAAATATCGAATTCCTGAAGCACCCATTCGTCGTCCGATATGGTTTCCTCGTTGGTCCATAACTGCGTCCAACTGGTTCCGTTGGTGCTTATACGAAGATAAGCATGATCGTACGAGGACTGCTCGACTCCGAGCCAGCGATAAAAACGGAGCTTGGTGCCGACCAGTCCGGAGCAGTCTATGGTCGGTGAAGTAAGATGTCGTTCCGACAGGCTGTTTTCGTAGTCGCCGTCGAGGTTGTACCCCATAACGCTTAAGCCCTCGTAGGCTGACGATGGGTCGGGATTACCGTATTGCCCTCCGCCGCCGGTCGGAGCACCGCGCTCCCAGAGGCCGGTGGTAGTCCAGCCCAGATCCGTTTCGAATCCGTCAGAAAACGCCGTGACCTGAGCCGTGGCAACGAAAGTCACGTAGGGGTCCGAAGAACTACCGTCGTAATAAATCCCCTCGTTCAATTCTTCGGCGCTGAAATAATAACGGATCGAGCTGTAGCACGATGCTGCCGGCAGTTCGGCAAGATACTCATTCGGCGCCGTCTCGGTCATGTAAGCGCTGGTGTAGGAAGAACCGTCGACGGAATAATAAATCTGCCCACTGCCGCTGACAGGGATGCCGTCGTAGAGTGATCCCACGTTGACGGCAAAGCTGTAACTTTGCTCGGGAGGAACGATCTCTGGAAGGCCCTCGGGATATTCGAATTGCACCGCCGGGAGCGGACCGAGAGTCTGCGATACGGTGTAGCAGGTTGCCAGACCGGCTTGAACAATCCGCTTCAAATAGTCGAAATTGCAATAAACCGTACTGTCATGCGAGGTATGGTAATAATCCGAGAAGATATACTCGATAGGGAAAGTAACCGTCCACCCCTCCTGGCTGAACGGATAATGATCGGAAGCGGCAATGTTGCCGGCAAGATGACCGGTGATGCCTACCAACGAATCGGACAGTTGATTGAAAAGAACCGAAAGTCCTGTTTCATCGCCGTGGTAAACGGTCACATCGGAATCATTGTCGATGTTGGCGATCATATCCATGTTGAACATGTACACGATATTATCTTCCCGAGCCGCCGCTTCCTCGGCATAGTGATATGAACCGAGAAGTCCCTCTTCTTCGGCATCGAAAAGGATGAACTTGATCGTCATGTCGGTTTCGAGATCATAGAGCACGCGAGCCATCTCCATGACACCAACCGTACCGGAACCGTTGTCGTCGGCTCCCGGAGAGGAGATCACGGCATCGCGATGAGCACCGATAATCACCTCGTGATCCGGGAAACGGCTCCCCGTCTTGATCGCCACCACGTTGTAACACTCGGTCTGAGCACCGGAGATCGACGTCATGAAAGTATCTATCACGATCGAGTCATAACCGAAATCGGTCAGTTTACCGGCTATCCAGTCGCGGCTTACTTTATTGGAGTCGGTTCCGGCATAACGGCGATAGAAAGCCTGTAAACGATGCAAATAGGAATAAAGTGAATCCTGACTGATCAAACTGATCAATGAATCCAGACTGATATCGCGAGAATCCATCGCCAATTTGTCGAGATAAGGCATCGCTTCCGGACGGTATTCGATTTTGATACTGCCGGGGTGAATTCTGCTAAGTTGCGGTTGCTCGGCCTGAATCGAGGGATTATCGAGATCGACGCGGTAGAGTCGAAAGTTGCCGGCCTCGAACAGGAGCGGATAACGATCGACATTGGCGCGATCGAGACGGTTGTCAAGGGCCAGTTGATCGACCGTCACCCCGGAAGCGACATGGTCGCTCTTAAGACCGGAACGGTCGAGAAGAACCGAGGACTTATCGTCGGTCAGAACGAGATAACCGCTACTGAGACGAGCCAGCGGGGTGGCTCCGGTAGCATTCAGCGCGGCGGCATCTTCGGCGCTGCCGACTTCGATAAAATAAAGATCATCCGCCTGTACCAGCGGTGTCAGGGATATCAGGGCAACGAACAGCAGTAGCACTCTCTTCATGGTTGGTCATCCTCTGTGTCGAACGGTGATTGAAGCATTGCGAAACGTACGGATATCAGCCCTGCTTACTCCCGGTTGTTTTGTCGACGTTTTCTCTCCATTCTTAACGACATTACCAGTCAGCAGGAACCGTTGAAGTATACAGCGCGATCAACGCCTGAGCGTTGGCCAATAATCGCGCTCGATTGTCTATGATAAAATAGCTCAGAAGTCCTTTTTTGTCAATCAAACAACCAGGGCCGGACCGATCCGGATCGGGCAGTTATTAGTTGTTCGATACCGACCGAGTCATTTTCTTCGAATTGATTTATTATCCCGTCGTATTAAGAGACGACACTAAGCATAGAGGGAGATCAAAATTATGGGTGCAGAGAATAAAGATCTTTGGGTGGCCATTATTTTTGCGGCTGTCGGAGCCGGTATTATTTTACTCGGGTTCACGACACTGCGCCAATACCGCATCATCAAAGACACACCACGTTCCAAGGTGCGGGCTATCGCCATGGGCCTGGTGGAAATCCACGGCAAGGTGGCCGCTTATCTGGAACAGTTCATCAAAGCTCCCTTCTCCGGCGTGGATTGTCTTTTTTACAAATACGAGATTGAAGAATACCGCAAGGAATCGGGCAAAAACAAATCGACATACACCTGGAAATCGGTTGGAAGCGGCCAGAAGGGAGCACGTTTTCTGGCTGTCGATGAGACCGGTGAGGTACTGGTCGATCCAACGGGAGTCGAGGCAGAGCTTTCCAAATCGAGACGGTACTACCAAAGCGGTAAGATGTTCAGCGGTTCACTTAAATCACTGATAAACCTGATCAAAGCGTTAAAAGATTTCGACGCCGACAAATTCGACGCTCTGGCTGACCTTGACCGTTCGCAGTTGACCCAGGTGTCGAGCCAGTCGCACGCCTGGTCCGCTCATCCGGGAGATCGACGCTATATCGAATACTACATCGATCCGGGCGATAACCTGTTCCTGATCGGAACTGCCGCCAACGAAAGCGAGGCTCCGAACAACATCATCATCAAAAAAGGGAAGAACGAAAAGATATTCATTCTTTCGGATCACGAGGAAAAGCGGATCGTGAAGGAGCTTCTGAAGAAATTCTGGATTGCCGTCATTGCCGGCATGATTTTCTTTTTGGTCGGAGTCTATATGATCCTGAAAGCAACGAACTCATTGTGAGGAAGGCGGAAATATGGGCACGGTTTTAATAGTAGGTCTGATTGCCGTCGCGGCGATTTTCATCGGTTGGTTTATCGGCATTTACAACAGTCTCGTTCGGCTGAAGAACAATATCAAGAAGGCCTGGAGTAATATCGACGTTCTCCTCAAGCAGCGGCATGACGAGTTGTCAAAGCTGCTCGATACGGTCAAGGGATACATGAAATACGAGGAACGGGTGCTTAAGGAAGTGACGGAGGCCCGCACCGCCTTCCTCAACGCCGGGTCGGTGGCCGACAAAGCCCAGGCCTCGAATATGATGACCGGAGCGCTGAAGTCGCTGTTTGCCGTTGCGGAAAATTATCCCGAATTGAAGGCTAATCAGAATTTCATTCAGTTTCAAAGTCGAATCAGCGAGTTGGAGAATCAAATCGCCGATCGCCGTGAATTCTACAACGACAGCGTCAATACCTTTAACATCCGCATCGAACAGATTCCGGATATGTTCATCGCTCGCATGCTCGGGTATACGTCAAAGGAGTTGTTCCAGGTAGCCGAAACGGACAAACAGGACATCAAAATCGACTTCGATTGATGTCAAAACGCAAAAGCTGATCAATCCGGCTGACATAAAAACAGATATTTCCAGAGGCTTTGGAAACCGGGTTAAGTCCTTTCTTAGAGAGTTACAAACACTCCGGGCATAGGGATCATTTCTTTTTTGCCTACTGTAGCAGCCCTATTATTAAGCCCCGTTCTCCCGGCGATAAAAATTTGACTGAAACGGTCCGGGCTCCGATAATAGCGATGTATGCGAAACTCCCGCACCATGCTCGTCGCAGCCGGATTCACCATCCTGCTGATTATCGCCGTCAACCTGGCCTGGTGGCTGTTCTATGACCGCACCGAACAGCTTCTTGACCAACAGTTGTCGCGCCGCCTGCAGGCGGTGGCCGGTACGGCGGCGGCCCAGTTGTCCCCGGAACAGATCGGGACGCTGATCGACGATGATTTTACGGCATACACTCGGACACTCGACCTGCTCGAATCGGCCCGACAGGCTGATTCCCTCTCGGAGTTGTTCGTCCTGGATCCTGGTTATCGAGTGCTTGTCTCGACGGCCTTTGATGCCGACAGTGTCTATTTTCTCGCGCCGCTTAACGGACCTTATATCGACAGCGTCTTTTTTGCCGACCATCCCCGAGCTCTCACCACTCCCTCCTATCGTACCGGTAAGCTCTACCTTAAAACTGCCTTCGCGCCCTTGTTCGATCCGGACGGCACGGTCGCGGCGGTATTGGGAGTCGAGGCCAATGTCGACTATTTCGATGCCCTCTCCGACCTGCGACGCAACCTCTGGTATTCAACGATAATCTCGGTTGTGGCCGGGCTCCTGTTCGGATTGCTTTTCATCCTTACCCAGAAACGGCTCAATTCCATGCAGCAGCGCCTGGTTATGAACGAAACCCACGCCTACCTCGGACGTATGGTGGCGGTGGTTGCTCATGAAATACGAAATCCGCTCATGATCATTCGCGCTTCAGCCGAACGGCTCCGAAAAAAGACTGATTCCGAAGAGGCCGGTTTCGTGGTCGAGGAAGTCGATCGCCTTAACGGCCTGGTCAACGGTTATTTGGATTTCGCCCGTGGCGACGATCGCGATTTTCTTGACGGCTCGCCCGAGCCCATGGATCTGATTCCGTTCATCGCCAACGTAAAGAAGCATCTCGAAGACAAGTTCGGTCCCGGAACAATTGAATGGATAGAGCCCTCAACGGAGAAATCGATCAGCTTCCAAGGTCACCCCGGAGCGCTTCGCCAGGTGTTGTTGAATCTGCTGATTAACGGCGCCGAGGCCTGCCTTGAAGCCGGTAAACCGATCCGGCTCGGACTAACGGGAGCTACTGACGGTGACCGGATAAAACTCGAAATCTCGGATCGCGGCCCGGGATTGAGTAAAAAAGACTTGAAACTGATCGGTGATCCGTTTTACACCACCAAGCAGCACGGATCCGGTCTCGGGCTCTTTTTGAGTCGAAAAATCGTTGAACAGATGGGCGGAAGTATTGATATTGACAGCCAACCGGATCACGGCACCACAGTGACCCTGAATCTACCGAAACGCGGAAACGGATAAGTATGGCCAACATTCTCGTTGTCGATGATGAACCTAAAATGACCTCGCTGATTTGCGGGCAGCTCGAAGATGCCGGGCACACTGTCACGACCTGTACGGAATCACCCAAGGCATTGGAGTTGATCGAGAAACATAGCTTTGATATCGTGATTACCGACTTATCCATGCCCAGGATCTCCGGTATGGAAATCCTTACGGCGGCTTTAGGTTCAGGAGCGGAAGTGATCATGATGACCGCCTACGGTACCGCTGAAACCGCCGTTGCCGCCATGAAAAAGGGTGCTGCCGACTATCTGTTGAAACCGTTTTCGCTCGATGAACTGGAACTGACGGTCACCGATCTGGTCAAAAAACAGCACAGCCAGGCCCTGGCTAAACATTTTCAGGAAGCCGATGCGGACATTTACAGTGATTTTATCGGTAATTCCGAGGCTTCCCGGCAAGTCAAATCTCTTCTGGCCAGGGTGGCTTCATCGGATGCCACCGTCCTCTTGACCGGACGTAGCGGCACCGGCAAAGAACTGGCGGCTCGGATGCTGCATTCATTGTCGCCGCGTAAGGACAAACCGTTCATCGCCGTAAACTGCGCCGCCTTAACCGAGACCCTGCTCGAGTCGGAATTGTTCGGACATGAAAAAGGCTCTTTCACCGGAGCGGATGCTCGCAAACGAGGTCGTTTCGAATTGGCTGAAGGGGGTACGATTTTCCTCGATGAAATCGGCGAAACCTCACCCGGCATGCAGTCCAAACTTCTGCGCGTTCTCGAAGAACGACAGTTATTCCGTGTCGGCGGTGTCGACCCGGTAAAAATCGATGTCCGCGTCGTTGCTGCCACCAACCGCAACCTCAAAGAAGAAATCACCAAAGGCGGCTTCCGTGAGGATTTGTTTTATCGCCTGAACGTCTTCCCTATTCGAATGCCTGATCTCTCCGAACGCCGGGAGGATATTATTCCGATAGCGGAGCATTTCCTAAGCCGGTTTGGCTACCGTCAATATCAACTCGACGGACCGGTTGAACAGCTATTGTTAGCCTACGACTGGCCGGGTAATATCCGGGAGTTGCGCAACGTTATCGAGCGCGCCACCATTTTGGCCGGAGGAGAACCGTTGGCAACCGATGATTTCTCGCTGGAAATCGATGAAGCTCCCCTTATCTCGGATCCTGGTGTGAGTGTGGATTCATCGGCCGGACTCGAGGACGCCGAAAAACAGATGATTCTGGATGCCCTCAAGCAAGCTGACGGCAATAAAACCGAAGCAGCCAGATTGTTGCGTATCAGCCGGCGAAGGCTCTACAGCCGTATGAAAATACACGGAATTCAGCCGTAGCGAGCCGATAGGGGCACGTTTATGTACCAGTCGGTACACTCTATCGAGGAACAGACCAGGATAAACGCCCAAGGAAGACATGTAAGATATTATGTAAGAAGAGATTATAGCTGACATGCAATACTTCGGCACACGACTTGATGTATATCGCTCCAGAGATAGACAAGGAGCATAGAAGATGATTAAGAAATTAACGATATTCCTGACGACCATTACCCTGATACTATCAGCAAGTGTGGCTACAGCCCAGACGGGAAACAATCAACAGATGGCTGACCGAGCCCGAAGTCAGATGGACCAGGCGCAACAGGTAATTGAGCGGGCCCAGGAGGCGGTGCAATCTTCACATTCTCCGTTGGCTGAAGTTGCCCTGCAGCAGGCAATGAATCTGATGGATCAGGCTCATCAATCTTACCAGAATCGCAATTATGTACTGGCTCATCAGCTTTCTCAAAAAGCCATGGAACGAGCACAGCAGGCTATCGCCGCCGCTCGGCAGACCGAAGAAAACAGCAACTCGGTGCTCAACAAGCTGGAGCAGGTGGAGCAGCTCATGGAGCGAGTAAACGATGCCGTTGATGATGATTCCGGTCCGGGATTGACAACTCTGGTTGAATCGGCTCGCACCAATTTAGATCGAGCCTGGGAGTTTTATCGCTCGAACCAGCTTCGCGCCGCCTGGAAGATGGCCAATCAGGTTGAGAGCACCCTGCGCAAGATATTCCGTGCGGCTGAGACTCAAGGCAACGTACAAAGCCGCTACGAACACCGACTGGAAACGACAAAGCAGATCATGGAACGAGCTGAAGCCATTGTCGCGAACTGTGAATCTGAAAACGCTCAGCAGTTAATGCAGCAGGCGAAAGACGCTGTACATCAGGCTGAGGAACTGGGACAGGCTTCGCGTTATGGCGCAGCCCTCAAGGCCATGCAGCAGGCACGCAGCATGACCGAACAAGCGATTCGTAACTGCCAGGGTGGAGTTGATCTTAACACCCGCCTGGAAAGACTCACGTCCCAACTGAGTAGATTGCGTGAGCAGATTTCAACCGACGATGCTCCTGCCAATCAGTTCATCCAGACAGTTTCCGAGCAATTGCAACTGGCCCGTGAAATGATCAACCAGGATAATGAAACCGCCGCCACAGCCGCCCTGAGAGCAGCCCAACTGTCGCTCCGGCAATTGGAAAGGTATCTGAATTCCGGTGAGATTTGATTCTCTTGGATCCTCGGCAAAACGCACAGGACTGCTGACGGTTGTCCTGTCTTCATTATACATCTCGACTCTGCCCGGTCGTACAACGGCCGGGCAGTTGGACATTCGGGTGGGAACCGGCTATGAATTCCTGTCCCAGGAGTTTTTTCTCGACTCGGCCGCTTTAGCCGGTGAGGATTCACTGTTGACCAATTGGTCTCTCACCAACACCTATCTTGATGATTTTAAGGTAAAACTGATGCTCGCTTACATTCCCGACGAGGAACGCCTGAGTCAGTTTACAGCCACTTATGAGCAGTCTGCCGATTTCATCAGAAGCCGAATCAACGCCGATTTCAAAACCGCCGCTTATGGCCAACGTCTCACCCTTGAAGGCGAACTGGAAGGTAAAGCCCGCTATCGAGGTGATGTCGAGGTCGGTGATGAGTATCTGCAAGGTTTCGGACGGGCGCGCCTGTATCAACCGATTAACGGAAATTTGACCTTACGAATGGACTTGAAAGCCGACGGCGTTAAATTCGATCAGCCTGCTACCTACATTTACAACTACTGGCGAGTCGGTGGTTCTATCGGACTGGAGAAGTCGTTCGAGTCGTTTTCCTTTGCCGATGTGAACCTCTTTATACAGTCCCGTCTCGTACCTGACAGCACCGATCTGGCCTACCTCAATCTCGGTCTTGAGGGAGCTTACTACGGCTTCTACAACGGTGGTGATTTGTATCTGCTGGCCCGGCTGGAGCACAAAAACTACAACCAACCGGATCATAAGGACGACCATTATCGGATCGGATTGGACGGTCGTAATAAAACCGGACTTGGTCAGGGGTGGTTTACCTCTCAACAGGTCAATCTGGAACTGGTGATGTACAATCCTGATGACCCGGTCAACTACGACTACACCCGGCTTGAAACCCGCCTGGGACTGGGCCTTGAACATCGCGGCCTGACCGTTTCCCTGGGGCCGGAATTGGAGCGTCTCGCTGAAGAAAAAACTGACATGGTAAGCGGTGAAGATTATTGGGAATACGGCGGAGGGGTGGAAATCGACTTATTGAGCCGCGAGACTTTGATTTCAGCCGATGCCTTCTGGGGGCTGCGCAACAACAACCAGACGTATGAACTGGAAAACGACCTGTCGATCCAGACAGATTTTACATACCAGAGGCTGAGTCTTTTGGGAGATGTCAATTTTGCCCGGCATTGGAATTTCAATATCCTGTTCTCGGGCGAATGGGAATGGCACGACCAAGAAGAGGAAAACAGTCGCCTTTTCCTGCTCTCAACCGGTTTCACTTATCAATTCTAGCCCTTTCAAGCATCTTCAATAAACTCTCATAAGCTACAATACTACTCCTCTTTATTGATGGGTCGAGAGGTGATCTGACAACCTGTACTACAACACCTCCAAAGCTCTCCGAGCTTAGCCTAATAAACGATAACGCTACCCATATTAACCGCTTTACCGACAACCCCCATATTAGATGGCGCTATCCACGATCAAGCTGCCATTCACAATCTGACGACATGCATACATTGTGATATAATTCACTAACAGCATTTTCGCCACCGCCTACACGACCTATTATATCTTGTATTTGACATAAAGAACAACGAGTCTTCGATCATTATTGAAAACAGCACGGCAACCTCACTACTAAAAAAACGATCTCTCACCGGTGCTCTGCCCAACGGATTTCAGGCTAGCACTGTTTGTGATTTCATTCACATTCTAAGCTGTTCCGGGCAACTTCAAACAGCTCCCGGTCCGTCCCTGTTACAAGTATGGGAAAACAGCCATATCGTGGACATTGCCAATCTCTGTTACATGATCATACAAGTCACTCGTTGAATCCTCCTGAGGTGTTCTCCGATGAGAGTTCTGGGAGCTCATTCAGTGGTTCCAGACAGCTTTTCACCGGCTTCTTCTATCAATGTTTAGTGGCCTGCAATAGGTATTACTTGTGATATATTTCACTTACTTCATCATAATTAGAGATAATTCTAGCGTCCTCTTCTTGTGACATAATTCACGATATAGCTTCCTGATTACGGACTTGATATCCAATCTATATATATCCATCGGGGGAGTGATTCAGGTCTTCCCTATTGGCCTTTCACAGCACTATCTACAACAGACGGTTTTACCACTCCGAATTTCGTCACCAGGCGGTTTTGCCTTTTTTTTGCCTGCTGT